>JBLHZE010000206.1:0-4128 GCA_047631015.1 Actinomycetes bacterium | reverse complement strand
TGCACGGTTTCGTCCTTCCAGGTGATCCAGGTCTTTCGCAACTGAAGGCGATGGTTCCTGAGGCGATTATTCACAACGGGGATCTCGGTAGCCTCGAGTCGGTGGTGGATACCGTGCAAGCAAGCCGTCCCGATGAGATCTATCATCTTGCTGCCGCCTCTTCAGTAGCGGCATCCTGGGGGCACCCGGTCACTACGGCGGATCTTAATGGCACCGGTTCAGTGCGCATATTGGATGCGGCTCGTAAGTACGGAGTTGAGACTGGCTCTGAACCCCGCGTATTGCTGTGTTCCACTGCCGAAATGTTCGGCCAGCCTGCTGCGAGTCCTCAGAACGAGCTCACGCCAATAGAGCCGGTCTCGCCCTATGGAGCGGTCAAAGCTTTTGCGCACAGAATGGCCCACATTTCACGTAGCAACGGGCAGTTTGTGTCGACCGTTATTCTTTACAATCACGAGTCGCCGCGCCGACCTGAGACCTTCGTGACGCGAAAGATCACGAGGGCAGCAGCGAGGATCGCGAATGGATCTCCGGAACCACTGCAACTCGGCAATATCGCTGCCCGGCGGGACTGGGGTTTCGCCGGGGACTATGTGAAGGCGATGGTGGCTGCGATTCGACATGACGAACCCGATGATTTCGTGATCGCCACTGGCGTTTCGCACAGCATCGAGGAGTTTGTTATCGCGGCGTTTGCGGCGGCTGGCATCAGCGACTGGTCGGCACATGTTCGGGTCGATGAGGGACTGCTTCGGCCGAACGATCCGGCAGACTTCGTGGGGGACGCTTCGAAGGCGCTGCGAGTTCTCGGCTGGGCACCTGAGGAATCCTTCGAGGGCTTGGTGTCGATGATGGTTCAAGCCGACCTCGACAACTAGGACTCGATGCCTCTCGGGTTGCCGGGCCGACCTAGCCGCGCATCACGACGTCGTGGTCGCGCAGAGTCTCGCTGATTCAGGATCGAGTTCCCCACAGCTTCGGGGTGGTCAACCTTCGGGGCTGAGCATTTCGCTCACAGGCAATTTGGCTGTGAGCGTTCCGGCCGCCCACGCTTCGTCCGCAAAGTTCGTTCATGAGAGCAGGAACACCTGGTAGCGCTCGTTGGAGTAGCTAGGGGGAATGGTCACCCGGAGATCTCTACCCTCGAGTTTCTTGCCGCCCGTTTTAGCAACGTCGGCAAGTCTCGTGTCATACAGGACGGCACAAAAGCCACCGCTTTTAAGGTATTCCAAGTCCGCATCATCAAGCGTGCGGTTGAGGTCTTGCATTCGGTTCTTGGCAGATGGATTCCACGAGCCGTAACTCCAGTAGAACTCAGGCGCCATCACGTAGGGAATGAATGGCCGATAGTAGAGCCCTTGCACATAGGCCGTATCGATCACATCCTTAGGCAGCGCACGTGGTAGCGGAAAATCGTCTTGCGGGAGCTGAGCAACCGGACAGGGCGCTAGGTTCTCTCGGAGAAAAGAAACCGGCCCGTACTCGGAGAAGCCCTGCGCTTGTGCAGGCTCAGGCGTTCGGGTTGAAGTCACTTCTGCCAAAACGAAAACGCTTACCAGCGCCAGGATGGGCACGGCGACAACTGTCTTCCTGAACGCCCTTCCCGGGCCCGTGTCTCGGACTGCGAGCAGCACCCAAGCGAGCCCCAGCAGAGCCAGCACAACGATTAGTCGTGCCCAGACCCGCGCTGGCGAGCTTGTTTCCATGAGCGCGGCTAGCCCGGCCTGCAGGTTACCCAGCCCGCCCACAACAAATGCTAAGAGAGTAAGCGTGGTTGTGGTGCGGAGGATGTAAGAGTGATCGCGAGATGCGATCTTTCCGGGAAACACCGCGACCACCAAGAAGACGGCGAAGATGGCCGCTACTACCAGCACAATACCCACCATCGAAGGTTCGGGGCTACCCCCTCCGCTGAGGCGGGCTTGGACAGGGACGAGGCTATTTACGAGAGGCGACGCCGTTAGGAAATCTACGAAACGTCCACCGTAGAAATTCGATTCCCAGGCGCCTCGCGTCACAATTGTCGTTGATTCGGCGAATCCAAGCGCAACGAGGTACTGCACAAAAAATCCAATTATGCAGGCTGAGCCTCCGGTGAGCCACGCTCCCGCGGTCTTGCCCCGAAGGCTGACCAGGGAGACAATTAGGCCCATGAACAAGAGGAATCCTGCGACTACTACCCACCATAACGGTGAGAGGATGGCAGCGACTGCGCCGACTGATAGCCAAGCTACGCGGCGAAAACGCGTAGGGTAACGCTTGTTCGTGACCGCAAACGCAATCGGGATTAGGAATACTCCGGCAACGCTGAAGTGACCCAATTTCCCAATTACAAATGGTGACGCTCCGACCGCGATCGAGAAAATTACGACAGTCGCTTTGAATCGATCGTGGACGACGGTGCGGAGGAACAATGTGGTACCTGCGCAAACGAGAGCAGCAACTGCGCCAACTACGATTCCTGTACTCGCCGCGGAGCCGAAACCAATCGCGCCAGCCAGCCACGTGACGATTCCGAAAAAGAGGCCTAGCTGTGGATGGCTCCAAGGTGAGAGCCCGATTGGCCAGCCAAGATGTTGGTCGGCACCGATGGGACCCGCCTGCGCATGTGCTTGGGCCATAGCCTGCACCCATAGGGTGTCGCCTCCTTGCGAGAAGATCCCACCGGGCACCCATGAAAACAATCCGAGCGCGATAACTACTACGAGCGCGCTCAAGAACGCTGGAATCAGGTACACAACTAGCCGCGCCACGATTGGGCTGGACGAAGTGTTCAGCCATCTGGAGTACCGAGGTGCCGATGCCCAGCTAGCGCTAGTAGTTGTCACGACTCGAGCTCCTCCGTGCGACCCGCGGTTCGCGAGGACCCGGCATCCGCAAGCCCGCCGACAGTGTCGGCGATAAGAATGAGCGGGCGCTTCTTCGCCTCATCGAAGATCACGCCAACGTACATGCCGATCAATCCAAGGCATAGAAGTTGGACACCGCTAAGCAGTGCTAACACGACTACCAGAGTTGTCCATCCGGCCGGAATATCGGCGCCCAAAAATCGGGCAAGAATCGCGGCTACTGCGCCAACCGCGGCGAGTGCGCACACAACCAGTCCTAGTCCGATTCCAATGTGTAGCGGTACCTTGCTAAAGGACACGATGCCTGACGCGGCGAGCGACAGCGAACGGCTAAGGGAGTACTTACTCTTTCCCGCTACTCGCTCGCGCGCAGTGAATTCAACTAGCGATGTAGGTAGACCTAGCCATGGAATTAGACCTCTCAGGAAGAGGTCTTGCTCAACGATATCGTTGCCGAGGATGTCGACCACAGTTCGGGACATGAGCCGATAATCGGCTCCGCCTTTTTCAATTTTCACGTCCGAAAGGCGATTCATGAGTGAGTAGAATCCGTTCGAGAAGTGGCGGGAGATGGCGCCTTGCCCGTCTGTACTTACGCGGATAGTCTGAACGACATCAGCGCCGTCAGCGAATCTTCCGAGCATCTCGGGGATCAACTCCGGTGGGTGCTGGAGGTCTCCATCCATTGTGATGACCGCGTCGGCATCGCTCGCCCGCATCCCTGCGAGGAGCGATAGTTGATGTCCTGCCCGGCGAAGAAGGAAGACGCCAGAAACGTGCTCGTCGGCCGCCGCGAGGGTGCGGACGAGATCTGCGGTGCCGTCAGGTGAGGGATCGACCACGTAGATCACACTCCAGGAATAGTCTGATTCCTGCCCGCGCATGGTCTGGCTCAATTCTTCATGGAAGGAGCCGAGGCCAGCAGTTTCGTTGAAGAGTGGGACAACTACGCAGATCGATCTGCGCTCGGCCCGACTTGTCCCAGTGTTGTCCTTCATCGTTAGATCCGATCGTCAAGTCGCTGGGCGCTTGTAACGTGTTTGAACTCGGTGACCGTGGCACTCAACATCTTGCTGACCTCTTCGAGGTTTGGTCGAGTACGATCAGCTATGGCTTCGCGGACGAAGGCAGCAAGCTCAAGCGCGCTCGTCGGCGAAAAAGTTGAAGTAACCACGTCCAGATTGCGGACCCACGCGGCTTGGCGCTCTGTCCCACCAACGAATACCTCTGCAGGCTTTTCCCCTGCCGTGTCACGGGCCGTCACCAACACAGCTCGCTG
>JBLHZE010000205.1:0-4165 GCA_047631015.1 Actinomycetes bacterium | reverse complement strand
CAGGGAAATGTCTTCGTCGAGCCTGAATGCCGCTTCGATCTTTCGTTGGAGTTCATGGACGTTCAATGACCCAGTATCGATCACCAGGTCCGCATCACCCCGGAGGTTTGCCAGTGCTGTCCGCTCGACATCGAGCCCAGTGAGCACTCGTCCGGCACCCTGCAGCGGATGTGGACGCCGGTTCGATTCAAATCTCCGCACCAAGACTTCGTTATTCGCTTCAAGAAATAGAACACGTACCCTGTGCCCAGCTTCGAGGAGTTCCGCGATCTGGCCCGGCAGCTCGTCGAAGTTACTTCCGCCGCGCACGTCAATCACTACCGCGACACGTTGCGCTGTCGCATTCTCGCTGAAAGATGCCACGAGCTCGGGCAGCAGTCGTGGCGGTAGGTTATCGACAACGAACCAACCGAGGTCCTCCAAAGCTCGCGCCGCGGTTGTGCGACCAGCGCCAGACATTCCCGTGACGAGGACGAGATCAATCTTGTTCGACAACATGCTCGCTAGCTTCCCCTAAGAGCTCACCCGTCGTCACGTTGATTCCGCCGTTCATCGCGGTTAATCCGGGAATGTTTCTGTTATCTCCGGCCGGACGGCCGTTTTTCGGCGAATCGCTCAACGTCTGCAGGATGGATTGGGCCAGTACCGGGCCGACACCCGGAACACCCTGGATCTCCTCGAACGACGCGGCTTTCAGTTTGCGAACGGACCCGAAGTGTTTGAGGACCGCCTTGCGTTTTGAGGGTCCCATTCCTGGTACATCGTCGAGCACGCTAGCGATCGCCCGGGCACCACGCCGCTGTCGGTGATAGGCAACGGCGAACCGGTGTGCCTCATCCCTGACGCGTTGCAGCAGGAAGAGGCCCTCACTGCGACGGGGCAGGATCACCGGATCCGATTCAGTCGGTAGCCATACTTCTTCTAGGCGCTTAGCCAAACCGCAGACTGCGATGAAGTCGATATTCAACGCGGCCAAAGCAGCCACAGCTGACTGAACCTGCGGAGCGCCCCCGTCGACGACCAACAAACCAGGTCGATAACGCGTCCTGGCCTCTTCATCCTCCGTGGCACTCGGCGAGAATCGCCCAAAGCGGCGAGTAACAGCCTCGTACATAGCCGCGAGGTCATCCTGGTAATCGGTTATCGCGTACTTGCGGTACTCGGACTTCTTTGCCAACCCATCTTCAAATACGACAATTGACGCTGTGAGGTCAGTGCCGTGGTGACCAGAGATGTCGATACATTCGATCCGCAAGGGAGCGAGCGGGAGATCGAGATACTCCTGCAGTTGCTCAAGCGCTTGGCTTCGTGACGACAAGTCACTGGCCCGGCGAACCTTATAAAGATTCAAACTCTGCTCAGCATTGCGTACGACAGTCTCCATGAGCTCGCGCTTGGCACCGCGGGCAGGAACAGCGATCGAGACCTTTGAACCCTTCTTTGCTGCCAGCCAGGCAGTCAAGATGTCCTGATCCGCGACCGGGTGAGAGGTCAGCACCTCACGGGGAATTGACATTGTTGCGTCGGCTTCGTGATCACCGTATAACTGCATCACGAGCTGCTCCAAAAGATCCGAATCGTCGGAATCAACCGTGCGCTCAACAATGAAGCCCCGTTGTCCGGTCACTCGCCCACCGCGGACATGAAAAACCTGGACCGATGCTTGTAGATCGTCAGAAACGACACCGACCACGTCCGCGTCAACCCCGTCGGGAAGCACAACAGCGCTGCGGGCAAGAGCGCGACGCAGGGCTCCAAGGTCGTCGCGCAACCTCGCGGCTAGTTCATAGTCCTGGACACCCGCCGCGTCCTGCATTCGCTCCTCGATGGAGCGGATGAACGAATCGGGCCGCCCACTCAGGAACCGACAGAGGTCCTCGGCGATCTCTCGGTGCTGCTCCTCAGTCACGCGCTCAACGCACGGTGCTGAGCAGCGCCCGATATCACCAAGCAGACAGGGACGCTGCATTCGTTCATGCCGAACAAAGACTCCCTTCGAACAACTCCGCATAGAAAAGACCCGCAGCAGCTGATCAACTGTCTCTCGAATCGCCCACGCGTGGGTATACGGACCGAAGTAGCGCACACCTCGCTTCTTCGCTCCGCGCATCACTTGCACTCGGGGATACCGTTCATTCATAGTGACGGCAAGATAGGGGTATGACTTGTCGTCACGGTAACGAACATTGAATTGCGGGTCGTATTGCTTGATCCACGAGTACTCCAGCTGCAGTGCCTCTACCTCGTTGGTCACCGTCACCCAATCCAGGGCGGAGGCGGCGTTGACCATCGCGTACGTTCTGGGGTGCAGCGACCGAGGGTCTGCGAAGTAGCTGTTCAAGCGGCTTCGCAGGCTCCTCGCCTTACCGACGTAGACGACCTCGCCATCATCGTCGCGAAACCGGTAGACACCGGGCGCGTCCGGAATATCGCCCGCGGAGGGCCGATATGAACTTGGTTCCGCCACCCACACAGCGTAACGCCGAGGTTTAGGGATTCCACGCAGCGTGTTCCCGGCGAATCGATCCCGGGGAGGTTGCCGATGACGGTGCCGACGTTCGGCTGATGTGGACCCGGGCCATTCGCCGGGCAAATACCTCTGCTTACCTGTATCTTACTCAAACGCCCAATGCCGCTGAACCTCACAATCTACCCTCGACACCTACTTGAGTGATTGAGTCACACTCAGTAGATCGGCGATTGCGCGTTGTCCCCCGTCCCCGACCGGAAGAGATGGACTGACTCACGGATTGAACAGCAGCCCGCGTTCATCAGCAACCCTGACCCTATGCCGCACACCACTTTCCGACGTTCCTTCTTATTGTTGACAAGTATCGCCGTCGGCGCAATGTCAACCATGACACTTGCGACGTCACCGGCGCATGCCAGCCCTGCCAATGAATTCAACGTCAAGAAGTCGAAAGTTCTCGTTGTCGGCGACTCCCTGACAGTTGGCAGCGCCCCGTATTTACGTCGGAAACTTAGCCCAAAGGTTCAGTCGCTGACCATTGACGCCCAGGCTGGCCGATTCACCGGAGCGGGAATTTCCAAGCTGCGATCCAAGAAGGCTCGAAGTGCAGACATCTGGGTCATTGCTCTGGGAACAAACGATGCCCCCAGCTCCGCCCAGACCCGAAGGAATATCAATAAGGTCATGAGACTGTCGGGTCAAAAGAGTGTTATCTGGGTTAACGTCGTGCGCCCAGGCGGATACGGGGCTGTTAATCGGGTGCTGCGAAAAGCGGATAAGGCAAGAGGCAGGCTCACCGTGTTGGACTGGGCATCAGTCATTCGATCGAAGTCACGTTTGCTCGCCGGAGACAAAGTTCACCTGAGCTCGTATGGATACAAGATTCGAGCGAAGTGGACCACACGAGCGGTCGTTGCTCTCGGCTCGTCTCGCTAACCCTTACCGCGTATCTTTCTTGGCTAACCGAGGAAGACATCACCGTTAGAAACGGTCACCGACTGCGGTGAAAGTGCGCGCAACGCCGGTGACTGGATCACAGCACCAGTGAAAACGTCGAACTTGCTGTTGTGGCACGCACAAATCGCCTCATCACCCTGAATCTGGGTCAACGGGCAACCCTCGTGAGTGCAGATTCCGCTGTGACACACAATCTCGCCCGCACTAGGTTGCGCAACTACCCACGTTGATCCGCTAGCTTCGGCGAGTTTTGCACCGCCCACCGGCACGTCCGCTGTCGAGACGATCAGTGCACCAGTTGCGCCGGGGGCATCGGTACCCGGTTCAGCTGATCCAGTACCGGGCGCCGCTGACGAAGCCTCACCGGTGGCGGGACTCGAACTGCACGCCGCCAAGCTGACGCCTGCTACGCCGATCGCGCCGACTGCCAGCACATGACGTCGGGAAAAAAACGCCGTCTCCGGGACCTGTTGCGCTTGCGTGGGTCCGTCACCAGTCGGTAGTTGGGTGACATCGTTTGACGTCTGTGACATGAGAAACCCTTTGCTCGGATGATTCGCCCGGTGAGTTGCCGGTCGGTTACTTGTTCAAGAGGCTAATACGAAGCGAGCACAGGAGTTCACTCGCCTCGGCGCCATGCTAGATACACACTGCGACAGATGCTCAACTGGCCAGTTGCCGTTCCCCACGAGATCCCCTAGCCGTTAGGTTTTGGTCGTCTTCTTCGCAGCCGTCTTC
>JBLHZE010000204.1:0-4209 GCA_047631015.1 Actinomycetes bacterium | reverse complement strand
GGACAGCGCTCCTTCGGCATGTACGTCCACGTTCCCTGGTGCAGCAGCCGATGTGGCTACTGCGATTTCAACACCTACGTTCCTGGTGCGCTCGCTGGCGTCGGCCCCGGCACATTCGCCGATGATGCAATCGCCGAGATCCGGTTGGCTCGGCAATCTTTGGGTGAAGCGGATGTGCCCGTCTCGACTGTCTTCTTCGGCGGTGGAACGCCGACGCTGCTCCCTGCCGCCGATCTGGGAAGAATCCTGGCGGCTATAGGCGCAGAGTTTGGCCTCACTGCCGATGCTGAAGTCACGACCGAGGCGAACCCAGAGTCCGTCTCGCCAACATATCTTGGTGAACTTAAGAGTGCGGGCTTCAACCGGATAAGCCTCGGGATGCAGAGTGCCGTTGCGTCAGTGTTGAACACTCTTGATCGCCAGCACAGTGCTGGGCGGGCCGTTGCCGCAGCTAGGGAGGCATTCGACGCAGGCTTTGACCAGGTCAGCCTCGATCTCATTTACGGGTCGCCAGGGGAGACGGACTCCCAATGGCAAGAGTCTTTGGACGCTGCGCTCTCGGTCCGTCCAACGCATATTTCGGCATACTCGCTCATCGTCGAATCCGGCACTGCAATGGGCCGAATGGTTGCTCGCGGGGTGCTGCCGGCGCCTGAAGAAGATGTACTTGCATCTCGCTACGAGATGGCAGACGCAGCGATGCGAGCGGCCGGTTTGACGTGGTACGAAGTATCCAACTGGGCCCGAGATGGCGTGCACGGCACGGCACAGTGTCGGCACAATATGGGCTATTGGCGCAGCGATGACTGGTGGGGGATCGGCCCCGGCGCCCACAGCCATCTCGCCGGATCACGCTGGTGGAATGTCAAACATCCTGCAACATACGCCGACCTGCTAGCTGGGCAAGATGCACCTATCGCGGACTTCGAGGTAGTGACTGCTGAGGATCGAGTGATCGAGCGGGTCATGCTGGGTTTACGTTTGCGCGAAGGTATTCCGCTAGCGCTTATCAAAAGGGATCTTCAAGCAGAGGCTGATGTCCTAGCCGCTGAGGGCATCGTGGGCTCCGCGGCACTGGCTCGTGGGCGACTCGTTCTCACCGACAGAGGGCGCCTCTTGGCGGATCTCGCTGTTCGCAGGCTCACGTAAGACAGTCGATCGCACCCTGGCTGCGCCAGGATTCGTCGTCTCATCGCGGTCAGCGGGGGAGTCATGGCTGAAAATTGGCAAAGTGCTTACTGCGTGCAGATCCTCGCCATCAAGATTCGCACTTACCATTGATGGTCTCGTGGATACCTGATTGCCACGTCTGACCGATCTAGTGGAGCCCTGAGTGTCGAATGCGATTGCCGCCAGTGCGGCGCGGGTAGGGCTGGCAATTCTGGTCACGTCATGTCTCATTGTGGTCGGCTCGGGTGACCCAATCATGGCGAACGAATCGGCTGAGGCGGCGACAGCGGCTTCCGATACCGAGGCGCGGCAATCTGCTGAGGCCACAGAAGAATGGCAGACCCCAGACGAATCTGTAGACCAACGACCAGCCGAACTGGTAGCCGGCCTTGGTCGTCGCGAGAGAGCGAAAGTCGTCGCAGTCAGTGTCGAACGAGGACGCCCGGTTTTTGATTCCGTTGACGTCCAAGGTAAAGCGCAAGCCAAGCAGGTGATTCGCCAGCAGCAGTCGGCGAGGGACACGATTGCGGTGGCAGTTGAGCAGCGACAGGTTTTCGCGGCTGCCGCTGTAACGCCCGGTCCTGACACGATGCGCGCGAAGCAATGGTCCCTAGACACGCTGGGTGCCGATGATGCGTGGGCAATCAGTCGGGGCGCGGGCCAGACAGTTGCCGTACTCGATACTGGCGTCTCTGCCGAGGAAGACCTAGCGAGCAACTTGCTGATTGGCTGGGACTTTGTCGACGATCAGGCTGACGGACGAACTGACCCGAATGGGCACGGAACACATGTCGCGGGAATCGTGGGCGCCGAAGAAGGTAATGGATTCGGGACTGCAGGGTTGGCTCCGGATTCCCGAATCCTTCCGGTGAGGGTGCTAGACGAGAAGGGGATGGGCTATTGGTCTGATATCGCCCAGGGCATTGTCTATGCCACCGATAGCGGAGCAAGCGTCCTGAATATGAGCTTCAGTGCGACCGTAACGAGCGCTTCTGTGGACAAGGCGATTAGCTACGCGTCATCCCGTGAGCGGATTCTCGTCGCCGCTGTCGGCAACGCGGGCAACGATGTGGCGAACTACCCGGCCGCCGATCCAAGAGTAATCGCCGTTGGGGCTTCTACGCGTAGCGATACGGTTGCGGGGTTCTCCAACCGCGGGACCTACCTAGGGCTAGCCGCTCCGGGTGTCGGAATTTGGTCAACGTTTCCAGGTTCGTTCAGAAGTGAGTCGGGGACGTCAATGGCAGCGGCATTCGTCTCTGCTGCTGCTGTTCTACTGCGCTCAGCCGCCGCCGATCGACAGCTCGGTGCGATCGACGTCGTGGCAGCTCTGGAGCGGTCGGCTGTGGACATTGACCAGCTGGGGCACGACGATCGCAGTGGGTTCGGACGGCTCGATGCGTTCGCGTCTCTGTGTGCGGTGGTTGCGTGCGGCCCAGGGGAACCCGCAGAACCCGCAGAACCCGCAGAACCCGCAGAACCCGCAGAACCCGCAGAACCCGCAGAAACTGTAAAGACGAAGCTGACGCCGACTCTGAGGTTGAAGAACAAGTCTTTGTTCCTTGGTCTTAATCACATGGGCGCTCGAAATGTCATTCTCAAGAAGCGACTGACCAAGCGCGCGGCTAAGAAGCGCTATGCCGAGGGGAAAGCAGAGACGCGCAAGCGTGGCAAGTGGAAGGTGGACACGGCTGCATCTACCTCCCACGCCGGTGAGATCTCATTCGGGCTGAAACGTGCATTCGTCTACCGCGTGGTCGTGCCCGCGACGCCAACCAGCGAGTCCTGGAGGACCAGCAAAATCCGCCGACGCTAGCTGCCGTGGGGCACGGGTTACACGCGGGCGGGGATCACTACGGCACCAGTAAGCTTGTCGGAACGGTGCTGTCGGTCAGGGAATCAGGTGAGTGCCTCGGACGACCGAGTACCGAACCCAACATAATCAGGGCGAGAAGAATTGCCGCATCAGCAACAAAGCAGGCAACACGAGAGAACCACATCGCGAACTTCTTGGGCGAGGTCGGCACGTTCGGATTCGTTCCATACGCCGCCTGAGCGTTTCGAATTAGTGCATCGGTGATGCTGCGATCACTCTCTGACGGCTCGTTGGTCGCACCTGATTCGTTTGCCAACGGATTCGCCCATCAGGAAATGGATGACGTCACTAGATCATAGACATCACCATGTCGATGGTGGCCTCGTCCAGGTAGGGCGACCTGCCTGACACCATGAGTGGGCCCCGATCATGATGCGATCGGGGCCCACTCATGGTGTTGTTCGTGACGTTAGTCCTTGTAGACAACCGCCTTGGTGACCTTGTCTGAAAGCAAGGCTTGACGCTTGGGATCCCACAGCGGCCACAGCACACCTATGTAGCAGATTGCGAAGTCCACGTACAGTAGGAGAACGCGCACGATACCCATTCCGGCACCAAGGGGTTCACCCGTCTCCTCGTTGACTGTCGTGTAACCGGTGACGCTCTTCCCGATAGATTTGCCGGTCGTTCCCTCTCGATAGCCCTTGTTCCAGAACCAATACACGAGCGCGATGACATAGCACAAGACGAACACCGCCATGCCCCACCCCCCGGTGCTTGCGCTGGTGCTCTCGCTGTTGGACGTACCACTCGGGCTTGTTGATTGTGTCGTCACGTCACTCGTGCTGAAGCTGAGAAAAAGGCACACCCATCCGACTGCAAGTATGACTACTGCCGGGATTTGGTCGATGATATACGACAGCACGCGCCAGATCCACGGGGCATATTTCTTACCGTTAGGCGCTATTCCTGGCGCGGGAACCTGGCCGTATCCCCCTGGGGGCGGTGGCGGCGGTGCTGGCGGTGCTGGCGGAGGAGTTCCGCCAGCAGGTGGTACTCCAGGCGTATCGCCTGAAGTTGGATTGTTGTCAGACATGGAAGACCCTTCCTTGTGGTGGCCGCCGCCGACAGGCGCCGACTTGTTGCATCATCTTTCACATCCCTTAACGGACCCAAAAGACGAACACGACGGATCGTCCCAATTTTACCCACCGATAGATAAG
>JBLHZE010000203.1:0-4235 GCA_047631015.1 Actinomycetes bacterium | reverse complement strand
GTTGGCGAACTTCTTAGCCTGCTTGATCTGCTTAACGGCTTTCTTGCCCAGTTTGTACTTGGCGATCTTGCGTTGGCCGACCGGAAGCGGGTGGAACCCGTACTTCCTTAGGTTTTTTGCTCGGACGTCGGTCGCGGTGCGGGCTTGCGGTACCGCGGCGACTGTTGTGTTGACAGCAGCGGCTTGCGCTGCCGGGGCACTAGCGGAGGCGGCTCCGGTCGTGGCTGTGATGGCAACAGCGCCTCCGGTGATGCAAAGGGCTACCGCGCCAGCGGTCATTCGGCGTGAACGAGTGGTAGTCAAATTGATTCCCATGTTCGTGACAGAGCGCGAGCGAATTTCGCAAGGCGCTATGTCAGTTTCCGTGAGGGGGTCACTGCCGCGGAGGGTTCTGGTCACCCTTACCGTGCTCGCCACGACTGGCCCGAGTTCCCGGCGGAGTATCTGTCGACATCCATCCGGTCTCACACCCTGTGGGTGCCGCGGAGCCAGCTTTCTCAATCGGGGTGTTTGTCCCGACTGAGTCCTTCACGTCCACTCACCCTCAGCATTTCCTAAGGGCGAGCTTCTTATCGTGTTATTACCAAGCTAGGGCAGCCCAAACTCTTTGAACAGAGGGCGTAGGCAAGAGTGGGACGTCTCACACTTGTCGAATTGAATGAATGTGCCAGGGCGTCGGCGCCTTCGCGCAGGCCTCTGGCCGTGGACCGGCTGCGTAATTTTCTGACACTTCTAGCTCGATGCCCTCGCCGGCCGAAGAAGTAATCTGGAAGCGGTTACCGCCGAGCGCAGTAGCGTTCACGCTGTCGATTGCCATGACGTCTGTCAGTTGTCGGGCAGCGATCTCAGCGATCTGGGCTAGGGGATCCAGTGAGCTGCGGCCTCGAACGCTCGACATCGCGACACGTCCAACCTGAGCGTCCACGAAAATCGCAGCAGCGCGATCGAGGTCGAAGCGCCCGTGGACCCAGCCGTGGGGCAGTTGCAATCCGACCGGCGCAAATCGATGTCCCCCCACATGTGAGGATTCCCAAATCCGGTGAGGCTTTCCCTGCAGCCCGAGTCTGCGACTCAGCTCTTTGGCAATGGGGCGACCACGTTGGGCACAACAGATATCTCTCTTGGCGTGCGAACAGATGAGGAGAAGCGGGTCATGCTCAATCTGCACTCCGGAATACGCCGCCGCGATTCGGCCTGACGTGATGGCACTGAAGTCAACGTCGTAAAGCTCATCGGGATGTCGGATATTGAAGGTTGCGAGCGCGCTAGCGCCGGGGATAGACGAGGCAACAAACACCCGCCTGCTCGTGGGTTCCTTATTAATGTCGGGATGGGCCCCCGCGGGCCGAATGAGCAGGGGTTTGATAGCCAATGGAGCCAAAGTTTCCTTCAACCATGTGCCCACGGCGCTGGGGAAATGACTTTCGCGTAGGGCATCGCGTCCGTACGGACCGCGCTGCTCGATAGCGACCCAGCCGTTGGCCTCAGGTGCAGTCCCCGGCATGTCTTCGCCGACATCCTCGCTGATCGAAGCGCACCGCAGATCGCGCGTGCGATCCACTAGAGGGGTCCCCCGAGTGAGCCTATGGGGGTGGTCAGCCGGTCCCCGGATGAGTCCCTGGAACGACGTCCGGCTGGTAGCTCGATGGACTTTCCGGTGGGTGACTCCGCGCGCACAGGTGCTGCACCAGCCCAGGCCAGCACCAGTGCATCCTCCCCCTTGACCAGTCGTTGGCAGCGAACCCCTCCGGTGGCGCGGCCCTTGGCAGGGAACTGATCGAATGCTGACACCTTGACTGACGAGGCAGACGTACCGTCGAGTTGCCCGAGGCTAGCGGCAACTGTGACGACGACAGCTGTGGTGTCACCTGCGGCCACGACACCGAAGAAGACCACCTGCGCATCAGCCGACAGTCGCATTCCTGCCATACCGCCAGCGGAACGTCCCTGAGCCCGTACTGTTCGGGCAGGGAAGTGCAATAGCTGTGCGTCAGAGGATATGAACACCAACTCGTCGTCATCTTGGCAAGTCGTCGCACCAATGACCCGATCACCCGCTTTCAAGGCGATCAAATCCCAGATCTCCTTGCCAGCCGGATCGTCCGAGTTGAGACGCTTCACGACACCCTGAGCCGTGGCTAAGGCTGGTATCTGTGCGCCCGTAACGCCGCCAGCTGAGCCGCTCGCTGGCTCCTCGCTCCCTGCGGCTTCGTTGAGTTCATGCCCCTCTTGCGCGCTCAACGACATTAGACCCACCGCCTTCTCGCCGCGGTCCAGCGAGCAGTATTCCTTGACCGGCGCGCCGCCCACCGAGTTTCCTGTCGAAGTCATCGGGAGTTCGGTTATCTCGACGCGGTGTGCACGACCTTTGCTCGTGATGACCGCCACAGCACCGCGCGTGCTGCCAGAGACAATTGAGCGGATTGCTGTCGCGGACGAGTCGACCTCTTCTCCGCCGACCGCAGTCGCGTCATTTGTCCGAGCCAGGAGGCCGGTGCTCGTGAGAACGACCCGGCATGGTTCATCAGGTATTTCTAACGAGTTTGGCGTCAAAGCCGTTGCGATGGGACCGTCTAGCAGTACCGAACGCCGAGGAGTCTTGTGTGCGGCTGCCGCCTCATCCAACTCGCTGATCAGCAGCTTTTTAAGAACTTTTGGGTCGTCTAGGATTTCGGTGAGTTTCGCGATCGTGCCCTTCAGCGACGTCTGCTCATTCTCGAGTTCAATGCGCGAAAACTTCGTGAGCCGACGCAATGGCATATCCAGAATGTGCGTGGCTTGGACCTGGGAGAGGTCAAACACCGTGATCAGTCGGGCCTTAGCGACCGTTGCGTCATCGCTAGCCCGAATCACCGCGACAACTTCATCGATGTTCAGGGTCGCAATGAGAAGACCTTCAACGAGGTGCAGGCGATCGAGCGCCTTGGTGCGTCGGAACTGCGTGCGCCGAGTCAGAACCTGGGTCCGGTGCTCAAGAAAGACCTTAAGCATGTCCAGTAGACCGAGCGTGCGTGGCTGGCCGTCCACGAGCGCGACACTGTTGACGTTAAAAGAGTCCTCTAGCGGGGTGAGTCGAAATAGTTTGTCTCGAACGGCCTCCGGAGAAAAACCGTTCTTAATCTCGATGGCTAGTTGGAGGCCATGCTCGCCATCGGTTAGATCGACGATGTCTCGAATGCCGTCGATCTTCTTCGCAATGACGAGTTCTTTGACCTTCTCGATAATCCGCTCGGGTCCAACGCCCAGCGGTAACGCGGTGATCACGATTCCCTTACGCCGAGCGGAGACCTGCTCGATCCTGGTTGCGGCACGCATACGGAATGCACCCTTACCCGTTGCGTACGCATTCTTGATGCCGTCGAGGCCAAGAATTTGCGCGCCCGTCGGCAGGTCCGGTCCCGGTAGGTACGCCATCACATCCTCCAGAGATGAGCGTGGCTTGCGCAGAAGGAGTTTCGCCGCGGCGCAGACCTCTCCAAGGTTGTGTGGGGCCATGTTGGTCGCCATTCCGACAGCGATTCCAGATGCACCGTTCACGAGCAACATGGGAACGGCCGCGGGCAGAACCACGGGCTCGAGTTCGCGTCCGTCGTAGTTCGCGGTGTAGTCGACGGTGTCCTCGTGCAGGCTGGTCGTCAGCGTCTCAGCCGCCAATGCGAGTCGGCACTCCGTGTAGCGCATGGCGGCCGGACCGTCATCGAGGGAGCCAAAGTTGCCGTGTCCGTCGATGAGAGGCAGCCGTAACGAAAAGGGTTGCGCCATCCGGACAAGCGCGTCGTAAATTGCAGAGTCGCCGTGGGGGTGAAGGCGACCCATGACTTCACCCACGACACGTGCACTTTTCACGTGGCCACGTTCGGGCCGCAAACCCATCTCGGCCATTTGGTACAGGATTCGGCGTTGAACCGGCTTCAGACCGTCTCGGGCATCGGGGAGTGCTCGGGAGTAGATAACGGAGTAGGCGTATTCAAGAAAACTGCCGCGCATCTCCTCGCCGACATCGATATCGACAATCCGTTCTGTCGGATCGGTCGCTGAGGGTGATGCTGAACGTAGGGCCACAGCCCCTGATTCTCTACCTTCCCCGCCAACTAGGGGTTCACCGACACTGGTTTTTAGGATCTCCGACCGTCAATCTGCTCCGTTGGCTCAATCCTTATCCCGATGTGCTCACGGCGCAGGCGAGTCGCGATAGCGTGACTGTGATGAGCGACGACGTGGACCCGGGGATCGCG
>JBLHZE010000202.1:0-4272 GCA_047631015.1 Actinomycetes bacterium | reverse complement strand
GACCGGCGGTCTTTGGTTCGTAGCAAATGGTACACGCTGCAGCGCGCTGACCGATGGCCGAGGCGCGAAGATGCAGCGCGCACCCTACGTTGGTTTGTCTTGCTATGAAGTTTCCGGACGTGCCTAAAAGTCGGCGCCGTTACCAATGCGCGTGACGGATGGGTCGATCGGAATACCGGGCCCCATCGTCGTGGAAACGATGACCTTTCGCAGGTACGTTCCCTTGGCGCTCGATGGCTTCAGCCGGAGGACCTCGTCCAAGGCAGCCGCGTAGTTCTCAGTGAGCTTCTCTGCATCGAAAGATGCCTTGCCGATCACGAAGTTCAGGTTTGAGTGCTTATCGACGCGGAACTCGATCTTTCCGCCCTTAATATCTTCGACGGCCTTTGCGACGTTCGGCGTCACGGTTCCGGTACGCGGGTTGGGCATCAGACCACGCGGGCCGAGCACCTTGCCAAGTTGTCCAACTTTGCCCATCAATTCTGGTGCGGCAACAACTGCATCAAAGTCGATCCAGCCACCTTTGACCTTGTCGATGAGCTCATCGGCTCCGACGAAGTCTGCGCCGGCCTCAGTGGCCGCCTCGGCCTTATCGCCCGTAGCAAACACCAAGACACGCTTGGTTTTTCCGGTACCGTGCGGCAGGTTGACTGTTCCGCGAACCATTTGGTCCGATTTGCGTGGGTCAACGCCCAAGCGCATTGAGACCTCGACTGTGGAGTCGAACGTCGCTGGATTCGTCTCTTTGACCAGCGTCAGCGCCTCGGTCGGGTCGTACAGTTCGTCTTCGCGGATCTTTCCGAGAGCTTCGTTGTAAGCCTTACTGCGTGACATTGCATATCCCTTCAACTAGCCAGCAACACGACCTGCGCGCTGGTTGTGGTGTGGACCGGGACGGCCCTCCCACGCTTTCAGTGGTGAACTCTTATCAACTACGTGACGGTGATACCCATCGAGCGGGCGGTGCCTTCAATGATCTTCATCGCAGCATCGATGTCGTTCGCATTGAGATCTTCCTGCTTGGTCTCAGCGATCTCTTTGACCTGAGCTTTGGAGATCGATGCAACGGTCTTCAACGGATTACCGGATCCCTTAGGGACGCCAGCAGCCTTCAAGATGAGCTTGGCAGCCGGTGGGGTCTTCGTGATGAAGGAGAACGAGCGATCTTCATAAACGGTGATCTCTACCGGAACAACCTGGCCGCGCTGACTCTCAGTTGCGGCGTTGTATGCCTTGCAAAACTCCATGATGTTGACGCCGTGCTGACCCAGAGCGGGTCCGACTGGCGGGGCCGGGTTAGCCGCACCTGCCTGGATCTGCAACTTGATGAGGCCCGAGACCTTCTTCTTCTTCTTTGGTGCCATGACGTGCGTGTCCTGTCCTTAGCTCACTTACAAGTCGCGACCGGTTGGTCGGACTTCGTCGTTACGTATGCGGGGTTAAGTATGTGGGTAGTGGTTGTTAGCCGTGCGGCTAGTTCTTCTGAATCTGGTTATAGCCGAGTTCAACTGGAGTCTCGCGACCGAAGATCTCGACGAGCCCGGTGATCTTCTGGGCATCGATGTTGATTTCTGAAATGGTCGCATGCAAAGTGGCAAATGGTCCATCGATGACGGTGACAGAGTCTCCGATAGAGACATCAATCTCGGCTGCGGGCGCCTTCGCTGCCTCTGTACCGGCCTCCCCAGAAGCGGTAGGCGCAATGAGCGCTTCCGGCTCGGGAGCAAGAATTTTGACAACTTCGTCCTCAGTAAGTGGCGAGGGCTCGTGGGCATTGCCGACGAATCCGGTCACTCCTGGGGTGTGGCGAACCGCACCCCACGACTCATCGGTCAACTCCATACAGACCAGGACGTACCCAGGGAACTTATTGCGGGTAACGACCTTGCGCTGACCTTGTTTGATCTCGACGACCTCTTCGGTTGGCACCTCCACCTGGAAGATGTAGTCCTCCATACCCAGCGCCTTCGTGCGGCCTTCGATATTCGCACGGACTTTGTTCTCGTATCCGGCGTAGGAGTGGATGACGTACCACTCTCCGGGCGCGTTACGGACAACCTCACGAAATTCTGCGACCGGATCGACTGGTTCCGCATCGATGATCGCGTCGGCATCCGCAATCACCTCGGCATCGGCTCCGTCTTCGGCAGCCTCTGCCTCATCTACGATCTCTTCGGCCTCAGCGACGACATCGCTCTCTGCCGCCTCCTCCGCCTGCTCAGCAGCGATGACTTCAACCGCAGCTTCCTCAACGGCCACCTCTGCGGCGGCACCCTCATTAACTGCTTCCTCAACTGTCTCAGCGAGTGCCTCTTCAATAGTCACCTCCGCAACAACAGCAGTGACAACGGCAGCCTCAGCTGTCTCGTCATCCGGTGCATCGGCAAGCTCGCGAGCTAGCTCGGCCTCGACCGCAACCTCGGCGATCCCAGCCTCAGCGACAGCTTCCCGGACAACCTCATCGACTGCGTCGTCGATGATCTCCTCAGCGACGGCGACATCTTCGGCGACCTCCGCTATGAGCTTGTCGTTGGATAGCTCGTCGTTGGCGCCGGAATCAATCGGCTCATTCGTGTTCTCGTCGGACACGTCAGTCCTCGCTCATCGGTGTGTTGGTTGTTCCTGGTCGGAAGTGTGAGGTCATCGCCGGCTATGACCTTCCGAAGACAAAAAGTACGGCTCGGGTGAAGAAGAAGTCCAGCACGCCGATGTAGGCGCCCACGATCAGGACGAACACGAGAACGATCCACGTGTACGTAATCAACTCCTTGCGCGTGGGCCAAATGACCTTGCGGAGCTCGGCAACGACCTGACGTAAGAAAAGCGCCAAACGCGCGAAGATACCCTTGTATTCTCCGGCCTCTTTCTGCCGCTGCTTCTCTGCCTTCTTTGCTTCTTTCTCATCTTTGAGTCGAACCTTCTCGAGTTCGCGCCCTTCCTTGCGCTCCGCTCGGGCTAAGGCGCGTGGCGAGACAACGTCGTCGTCTAGGTCAGGCTCATTATCCGGTTGTTTGCCGGACGCATTGTCGCCGTCGCTCACGCATACCTCCACTCACACTTCGTCGGACTCACAGTCGACTTCCTCGACCATGTCTGGCAGGGCAGGAGGGAATTGAACCCCCAACCGACGGTTTTGGAGACCGTTACTCTACCAATTGAGCTACTGCCCTTTGGGTGCGTGAAGTCTAGAACTAGCAGGCACGGCTTCGCCGGCGAAAACAGCTTTTACTGCGCCGCCGGTTGATGTTGCTATAAAGCCGTCCAAACGTCGAACTAGGTGACACGCCACCAATAGAAGCGTAAGCCTACGACAAAGGCCCGCACGACGTGGCCCACAGGGTCACGCTGGGACCGATTCCCACGCGTGTGACGTACTTGTAGCGAATATAGGTGTTTATTCCCCGGCTAGATACGGAATGATGCAGGTATGAGTTTCCCGCGAATCTCCGCTCGTATCGGATCAATCACTGAATCAGCCACCCTGGCAGTCGATGCCAAGGCGAAAGCGCTCAAGGCGGCCGGCCGGCCGGTCATCGGGTTTGGCGCAGGTGAACCCGACTTCCCAACGCCTGACTACATCGTTGAAGCCGCGGCTGCTGCGTGCCTTGAACCAAAGTGGCACCGATACACGCCCGCCGCCGGACTTCCGGCACTCAGAGAAGCTATCGCTGTTAAGACCCTGCGCGATTCCAACTACGAGGTCGCAGTCAACCAAGTGATGGTCACCAACGGCGGCAAACAAGCTCTGTACAACTCCTTCGCGACGCTGCTAAACCCAGGCGACGAGGTGCTCCTCCCCGCGCCCTACTGGACGACCTATCCCGAATCCATTCGCCTGGCTGGCGGGGTTCCGGTCGTCGTACAAACGGACGAGTCCAGCGACTACCTGGCGAGCATTGAGCAGTTGGAGGCAGCACGGACAGACAAGACCAAAATCCTGGTCTTCGTATCTCCATCGAACCCAACCGGTGCGGTCTATCCACCCGAACAAGTGAAAGCGATTGGCGAGTGGGCCGACTCGCACGGAATGTGGGTCGTCACCGACGAGATCTACGAACACCTTGTCTACGGCGGTGCCGAGTTCAGTTCGATGCCCGCCCTTGTGCCATCACTGGCTGACCGCTGTGTTGTCGTCAACGGAGTCGCCAAGACCTACGCAATGACCGGCTGGCGGGTCGGATGGATGCTCGGCCCAGCCGATGTAGTGAAAGCCGCGACCAACTTGCAGTCCCACGCAACGTCGAACGTCGCGAACGTCTCGCAGATCGCTGC
>JBLHZE010000201.1:0-4283 GCA_047631015.1 Actinomycetes bacterium | reverse complement strand
CGCGGAACCCAGCTCCCATACTGATTGAGTAAGCCAGCCATTTAGCGGCGATGGTGATCGCGATCGCGCCCGTGGAACCCAGCGCAATCAGCGCTTGCGTCTCTGACTCGCCGCTGGTCAAGACCAGGGCAATTTCGTTCCCGGTTCCGATGTAGTAGGCGAGCGCGATCGCACCGACGAGGAATCCGCTGGCCGCGAGCACGCTGATACGCGGTTTGTCGCCGCCATGAAGGGTAAGTATTCCAATCGACAGGAATCGCCCGACACCAATCGCCAGGGCTGTAGCGGCCGCAACCCCGACTGCTCCGACGAGGTCGCGGATATCGAATTGGTAGGTGTCGGGTGAGGAGAACGAGCTATGGACCATCGCGCTCACAAAGAGCGCGAGGATGGCGGACACGGCACCGACCGGGACGGCGACTTTGAGATTGACACCGGTCTTCGTTCCGATGACAGTTCCAACGAACGCGCCGGTTGAGACCAGCGCGACTTCGGGCCCAAGCACAAGCCCACCGATGAGTGTGCATGCGATAGCTCCGATGACCGATGGGTAGTCCCGCGCAGGGATGGGGTTGATCGCGATACCGCTCAGGGGGTTGTGCCCGTCGTTACCGCGTCGGCGAATAACCGCAACGAGGATTCCGGCAACGGTTGGGATCATCAGGGTGATCGCCCAGATCACCGGGTCGGGCGCTGCGTCGGGTAGGTCAACCCACAGCAGCTCAATAAGCCCCTCGAGGACCTCCAAGATGACGTAGCCAAGGGGCAGGCTTAAGACCGCGATAACAGCCAAGACCGCAAGCGTTCTACCGCGGGAGGGTGTTTCCATCTGCACACCTTGTCAGATGATTGGCAACAACCGAAGTTGGTCGGTCCGGCACTAGGGCCGTCTCACGCGAATTGAGAGTTATCCGGTGCTCACTCGGTGCGCCTGACTGCGATCACTGGGGCTATGAGGGCCGTTGTTAGGTGCGAGGCTGCCACCGGAAGGTCTTCAGGGCCAGTAGCGCGCCAATAATCGTCCAGATCAGCAGCATTCCCGCAACGGCTGGCAGTTGCCAGCTTCCCGCGATTTCCTGTGAGGCGAAGTCCTCGGGGAGAAATACCGAACGCATTCCCTGAGCAAGCCACTTCAGCGGGAAGAACGAGGAGCCGATCTGCATCCATTCCGGCAGTTGGCTGAAGACGAAGAAGACACCTGACGTGAACTGCAAGACGAGCACGACAGGGGTGACGAGCGCTGGAGCACCGCGTCCAGTCTTCGCGATCGATGAATAGGCGATGCCGAGCAAGGTGCAGCAGATCAGGCCGAGTACCGAAATCCACGCAAAGGTGAACCACTTGAAGGCGGTCTCTGGTAGCGATAATCCAAAGAACGCGATGCCGATTGCCATCAACAGGATGACCTGGACGACGTAGACGATGAAGACCATCCCGATCTTGCCAATGAAGTACGAAGCCTTCGGCATAGGCGACCCCTGAAGTCGCTTGAGCGTGCCGTCGTCGCGCTCTTGCGGAATCGTGATGGCAAGGTTCTGGAACGAGGTGTAGACGATGCCGGATGCAATCATCCCGGCCGCAAAGTACTGACTGAATGTGACACCCGGCGCTATGTCGGTATTGAAGACTGACCCGAAGATGATAAGTAGCAGCATCGGTAGCGCGAAAGTAAAGACCGCCGATTCTTTGTCACGGAAGAGTTGTTTGACTTCGATACGGGTACGCCGCCAGCCCAGCGCGAGAGCGCTCGGCAGTGCGTGCTGGCGGGCTCCAGGCATTGATTGCGTGGATTGGCTCATTTGCCCAGTTCCTCCGCAGTCGGGGTATCGGCTGTCGCGAGGGCCTCGTCATGTTCGATGAGCTTGAGGTAGATGTCTTCCAGGCTGGGCCGCATGACAGCCAACTCGGGAACCTCACCGCCGAACTGCGCCGCCAGCTCGCTGACGGTCTGTGTTGGGGTGGACGTTTGGATTGATTTTGGGCCATCTGGCGAGAGCCAGGAGACGTGGGCCGAATCGTCCTGCCGACCGCTTAGCCGTTCTGGGGAGTCGCAGGCGACCACGCGTCCCTGAGCCAATACGGCGACGCGGTCTGCCAGAGCTTCGGCCTCTTCCATGTAGTGAGTGGTCAACAGGATCGTGGTCCCGTCGTCCTTGAGTCCATCAATCAAGTCCCAGAACTGACGGCGCGCCTCGGGATCGAAACCGGTCGTCGGCTCGTCGAGGAAGAGGACTTCAGGCTTGCCGATGATGCCGAGCGCCACGTCCAGTCGCCGTCGCTGCCCACCCGATAAGGCGGTGGACCGGACCCTCGCTTTCGCGGAGAGTCCGACGGCGTCGATGACCTCAGCTGGGTCGCGGGCATCCGGGTAGTAAGCGGCGAAGTGATCCACCGACTCAGCGACCGTTAGGTCGGTCAGATCACGAGAGGTCTGCAAGACGATACCCAGTCGAGCCTTCCAACTTCGAGGGGCCTTCGCCGGGTCCTGCCCCAGTACCTCGACGCGGCCAGACGTGCGCGAGCGGAACCCTTCGAAGATTTCCGTGCACGTGGTCTTACCGGCACCGTTGGGTCCCAACATGGCGAAGCACTCCCCGGTGGCTATTTCCAGGTCAACTCCGCGGACTGCATGCACGTCTCCATATGACTTGGTGAGACCTTCGGCGACGATTGCGTGGTTGGTAGCCATTTTTTAATTTTGCCAGAAGCCTATCTCGCGTGCGTAAGAGTGATCCGAAAACTCCTTCCGGAGACCCTAAAGTTCGGCGATCAATCCAGACAGCCGATCGACACCATCGGACTTAATGGCTACCCAGTCCACGTTGACTGTAAGGATCTCGCCGATTACATCAGTTTGTCGCGGTCCGAGGAAGCCCTCAGCGCCCGCCGCGAGACGTTCAGCGAGACCGATCTGCTCTCCACCAAACTCCACGTAGGAGCGGGGTCCCGGCCTCACCAAGGGCAACGAGAGTAATCGCGCCGCAGACTGCGTCACCCATGGCCTCAGAGGGGACCGTACTGCGCACGCGTAGCTGCAAACGGTGCCGTACTAAGACCAGGTAAGGCAGTCATCGTCGCCTGCAACCAGTTCACGCCTCGTGAAGACGGCGAATACTCGGTGGGCCCCGCGGGACTCGAACCCGCAACCTACGGATTAAAAGTCCGCAGCTCTGCCAATTGAGCTAGAGGCCCAGGGATACGAACAAAATCGTGTTGATGAATCCCGAGGGTTTGTTGCAGGGGTGAGACTACCCGACAGGCTAGACCGTGGCGTCACCCCGATCGGGCTTGATTTCTCGGAGGGGCACACATGGGCGCGACACCCAGTCGCAGGCCAGTGTTTTGTGCGCTGATGTAGCGAAAGGCCCAGGCTGGTCTGACCACTCTTTTGATCTCCAACATGGGCGAGGGGCCGCCGGAACACTAGCCCGCAACGCCCAATCGCCGCCTCACTGACGTCCGAGAGGAGGCGATTGGGCGCGTGTCTTGCTCAGTGGATCGGGCGTTAATTAGCGGTCAGGAGGAGGGGCAGTATTCCCGGATTACCTGAGGCAAGTTAAAGAGATCTCCGCCGCCTTTACAGACTTTTTCCGTATCTCTTTCGTACCACTGACCATCGCGCGCGAACCAGAACATCGGTTCGGAATCTTTTGGCTCTTTTATCTCGGCAGCGGCCCAATATGTGCCTGCCCCGGAGGCACAGTTGAACTTCTCGATTGTCCCATCGCCATTCAAACCTGCTGAAAGTGCGTCCGCGGTGCACGGCGGCTGGTCCGGATTGTTCGGGGACGCGGTTCCCGAACGAGTCGAGTCGCTAGAGGGTGGCGTCGTAGACGACGCAGTCTCGGTGCTTGATGAACAACCGGTGGCAACGCCGGCCACAAGCAGGCAGGCGCTCGCGGCAATGGCACCTCTAGAAACTAATTTCACGTGAGACTCCCCTTCGGTTATGGCAACGATGTTCAAATCGCAGTCTCGGCCAACAGCGGACCAGCCTGCGTTATCGAAGATTACCGCTGATTACCGCGCTCGAAGCGGCTACGTCTCGGGACCGCCCCGGCTCGGAGGCTCCTCCGGAAGTCTCAGGAGCCTGGTGGCCGCGAAAATGATTCCCAATGAGACGAGCCAGACGAGAAAGCAGATCCGGAGTACATCGCTGGAGTATCCGGCGAACGCTACGACGACCATACCGATTGTCATAAGCAGCGCCGTCACGACCGCAACGAGGGCAACAACGGTGATCACGCGGCGGGCTGGACCTCGAGTTGCTTCGGAGAGGACGG
>JBLHZE010000200.1:0-4317 GCA_047631015.1 Actinomycetes bacterium | reverse complement strand
AGCGAATCGCCACCCTGGCTGGGGGCGCATGGAATACGCCCAACTGTGCGGCAGATGAAGTGCCCGCCCTGGGAAACTACACAGCCGTGACGACACCAGAAACAATTGAAATGATTTGGGGCACACCGACCTATTTTGCCGACGGCTACCCGATCGAGTTCAGCTGGCCAGTTGTCCCCTCCACGCTAAATCCCACCGACTTCGAACTCACTTTGAATACCGGTGAAAAAGTAACGCCGGATGTAGCTTCGATTTTCCCCAACTGGGAACTCAACGAGCGCAATACGGTCGTCATCTTTGGGCAGTTGGGTAATCGGGTGTCCCCTGATGCACCCGGACTTATTTGGCCTGTTTCTCTTAAGGTGGTCGATGACGGAACTCCGTTGGAGCTACTCGGTCCCGACGGCACCGTGAGCGCTGTAGGGCTTACCTTCGACTCACCGCCACCGTCCGCCTACACCGATCCTGATGTAGCACCCGAGGATCGCGGTGGCCCCAACCTTGTGGCAGCGAAACTCTCACGCATGTCAACCGATGGTGAGGGATGGGAAGACGGACCAAAATTCATCCAGGGCGCCATGCCCAATGACGGAGTGAGTCTTTACGGGGACGAGGCGCAATACCGTCTTCGAGTTCTCACTTCCGGCGGGATGACCCCCAACGGTATCCGTGGACTTTTCCCAACGGATTTTGAGAACTACTTCCGTGTTAAGGCCGTCGCTGATGACGGAAGTGAAGTCATGCTCACAGAAACCAATGTGGACTACACGATTAATGGTGGCACCGTGCGTGTTGTGGGACTAGCCGATCTGGGTCTCAAGTCTGATGAGTACACCGATTGCTACATCGATGATCGCGACAACTACATCGACATCGTGCTCAGTGGCGACGACGCAGCGGTAGCGGCAATTACCTACGTAGAAATCCCATCTACCGACGGTTACCTTCCGTTGTACAACCCGGGTGGTCCCGGCAGTGACCCCACACCCGGCGTGAGCTACACAGCCGGAACCCCTCCTATCAGTCAAGAGGTGTGGGTAACACTTGATGACCCAATGACAGTGACACTCAACAACTAAGTAGCCAGAAAGATCCCCCAAAAAGGTCCTGCACTTTTTTGGGGGATCTTCTGTACTCCGGACCGGAACTATCTCGTCATCAGAACCAGATGTGACACACAAGCAATCAGCGAGAAATCACCGTAGTCAAGGCCTGGACGGCATGTTCGCGATGATTGTTTTGTTCCGGCGGCAAGTGCTTCGTCGCGAAAAACAATCCGAGAATCGATCCGCTGATGTGTCGTGGCACATCGAGCGCAATACTTTGCTGCGCAGCCACCCACATCGCTTCTCCAAAGGCACCCAGCAGGAACAGAATGAGCAGATCTGGCACCAGCCACTCGCTAAGGCCGAGAGCGATGATCGTGGGTCCGGCTCCGATCAGCGCCACGTTCGGGCAACGGTTTCCTGATACCGATGGTCCCGACGAGCTCAAGGCAATCGCAGCCACTGCTATCGCTGACGGCTCCGGAAACCAATACCCGCCAGCGCACGGACTACCCGACCTACGGTTGGCTGTCGCTGAACACCAGCAGCGCTTCTATGACCTCACCGTTGACCCAGCCACCGATGTCGTGGTGACAACTGGTGCCAGTGAGGCGCTCGCCGCTGCCGTGATCGGGTTGGTTTCTCCTGGGGACGAAGTCATCGTCTTCGAGCCTTATTTTGATCTGTATCCCGCGATTGTCGCGATGGCAGGGGCAACACCGGTGTACGTCCCGCTACACACCCCGGAGCCCGGCTCGGGTCACGAGTTCTCGTTGGATATCAACGCGCTGCGCCAGGCAATCACTGCACGCACACGCATGATCCTGGTGAACTCGCCACATAATCCAACGGGCCTGGTCTTCTCCCACCTGGAGTTGCGGGAAGTAGCCGACCTAGCGATCGTGAACGATCTCATCGTGCTCTCCTACGGCTTCTTGCATAATTATCAATCCGGTCAATTCCTGACCGAAGGTGTGACCCGAACACGCCACGTTCCCACTATCCCGGCGTGACGGTGAGGCTGCCGTCTGGGGCATCTACGACGATCGTTGAACCGTCTGGAGCCGAGCCGGACAGAATCTGCTTGGCGAGCTGATCACCGACCGCGGTCTGTACTAACCGACGTAGCGGCCGGGCACCGTAGATCGGGTCGAAGCCGTTCTCCACGAGCCAATCCTTTGCGGCCTGTTTCACGTCCAGAGTCAGGCGCCGGTCTGCGATCCGATTCTCTAGTGACCGAAGCTGAAGATCAACAATATAGGACAGTTGCTCCGTACCCAGCTGAGAGAACATGACGATGTCGTCCAGCCGGTTGATGAACTCAGGTTTGAAGTGGTTGCGGACAACCTCCATGACGGCCGCCTCGCGATCGGCCAGATCGCGATCGGTCTCGACGAGGAACTGCGAACCCAGGTTTGATGTCATGATCAGAATCGTGTTTCGGAAGTCCACCGTCCGGCCTTGGCCATCGGTCAGGCGACCGTCGTCGAGGACCTGCAGCAAGATGTTGAAGACCTCTGGATGGGCCTTCTCCACCTCGTCTAGCAAGATCACCGAGTACGGGCGCCGACGGACTGCTTCGGTTAGCTGACCGCCTTCTTCGTAACCGACATAACCGGGAGGTGCGCCGACCAGCCGTGCCACGGCGTGCTTCTCCCCGTACTCGCTCATATCGATGCGGATGATGGCGCGATCGTCATCGAAGAGGAACTCAGCAAGTGCCTTCGCGAGCTCCGTTTTCCCTACTCCTGTTGGTCCAAGGAACAGAAACGATCCAGAGGGTCGATTCGGGTCAGAGATTCCTGCGCGCGACCGACGAACGGCATCAGACACTGCCTGCACGGCTAGATCCTGGCCGACCACTCGGGTGCTCAGGACATCCTCCATCACCAGCAGCTTCTCAGTCTCACCCTGCAGGAGTCGTCCCGCGGGAATGCCGGTCCACGCCGCCACTACCTCGGCAATGTCGTCCGTACCTACCTCTTCCTGCACCATCGAAGCGCGACCGCTCGTCTCCTCGATGGCTACCGCAAGCTCTTCTTCGATCCCAGGGATGTCGGCATAGATGATGCGTGATGCCTGTTCGAAGTCGCCGTCGCGCTGGGCGCGCTCGGCCACACCCCGGAGTTCGTCGATGCGGGTCTTAAGCTCACCGACTTTGTCGAGGCCAGACTTCTCCTGATCCCAGTTCGATCGCAGACCGCGCAGCTCTTCTTCTTTATCGGCCAGGTCGGCGCGGATCTTGGCAGCTCGCTCCTGCGAGGCCTCGTCGGTCTCGCGACCGACAGCCATCTCCTCCATCCGCAGTCGATCAACGGAGCGTTGCAGAGTGTCAATCTCCTCGGGTGAGGAATCGATTTCCATCCGTAGTCGCGACGCTGACTCATCGATCAAGTCGATTGCTTTGTCGGGGAGGAAGCGGCTCGTGATGTAGCGATCAGACATCGTTGCAGCGGCAACCAGCGCCGAGTCCGCGATCGAGACTTTATGGTGGGCCTCGTACTTCTCTTTCAGACCGCGCAGGATTGCGATGGTGTCCTCGACACCGGGCTCGCCGACCATGACCATCTGGAACCGGCGCTCCAGCGCTGGGTCCTTCTCGATGTTCTCGCGGTACTCGTCGAGGGTGGTTGCACCGACCATTCGCAATTCGCCACGGGCGAGCATCGGCTTGAGCATATTCCCAGCATCCATTGATCCGTCGCCAGATGAGCCAGCCCCGACCATCGTGTGAAGTTCATCGATGAACGTAATGATCTGGCCGTGGGATTCCTTGATCTCCTCCAAAACGGACTTGAGGCGCTCCTCGAACTCGCCGCGGTATTTTGCCCCGGCGACCATCGCGCTGAGGTCCAGGGAAATGAGCTTCTTACCGCGCAGGGACTCCGGGACATCACCGTCGACAATACGCTGGGCGAGGCCTTCGACGACTGCGGTCTTACCGACGCCGGGTTCGCCAATGATGACCGGGTTGTTCTTGGTGCGGCGGCTCAGAACTTGGATGACGCGACGGATCTCGGCGTCACGTCCAATCACCGGGTCCAGTGCACCTTCGGCCGCCAGCTCTGTCAGGTCAACACCGAACTTCTTGAGCGCCTCAAAGGTGGCTTCCGGATCGGCCGAAGTCACACGTGCGGAACCACGTACCTCACCCAGCGCATCAAGCAGCGCCTCCGGGGTTGCCCCGAGTCCGGACAATGCCGACGTGACCTCCGAGCCTCCCGCGCGCGCCAGAGCAATGAGCACGTGTTCCGTCGAGATGTACTCATCG
>JBLHZE010000199.1:0-4337 GCA_047631015.1 Actinomycetes bacterium | reverse complement strand
TCCGGATTCCGCTGGGTTATAGACCCAATAGACGGCACCGTCAACTACCTCTACGGACTCCCGGGTTGGTCGGTATGCGTTGGGTTGGAATACGAAGGAATACCCATCGTCGGCGTGGTTGCGGTTCCTACCCATGGGGTTACATTCTTCGGGGCTAGGGGGATGGGTGCATTCGTACAGCGTGATGGGCATGAGCAGCCGCAGCGGCTAAATCCCAGTGAGGTGACCGATTTGGCTTTTGCGTTAACTGGGACTGGCTTTGGGTATGCCAGCAGCCGCAGAGCAGGCCAAGCGCGGGTTCTGGCACATTTGCTGCCGGAGCTTCGAGATATTCGCCGGACCGGGTCCGCAGCAGTGGACATCTGTTGGGTCGCATCCGGACAGCTCGATGCATACTTCGAGAAGGGTCTGAACCCGTGGGACTTCACCGCAGCGGCGGTGATTGCTGCTGAAGCAGGAGTCACCCTGGCGGGGCTGCATGGGGCTACGCCGAACGAGGATCTGACATTGGCTGCCAATCCGATACTGTTCGCCAAACTGCACGACCGCCTTGCCGCCTTACAAGCCGATCTCGAGCAACCTCCCGCGTAGACGAGCCCGGCCCTGCGGGCCGCAACGACGCCTGATTAGTCGAGCCGACGCAGCTCAGCGTTGTACCAGTGTGTGTTCTGGACGTACATTTGCGCGGCATATTCCAGGAGCTCCTTGGCGACCGCGTCTGGTCGAATTTTGGCTGGCACCCCCAGCGCCATCGCGGCGGATGGAACCTCCATTCCGTTAGGGACCAGAGCCTGAGCTCCCACGAGGGCCCCGGATCTTATGACTGCCTCGTGCAGGACAACGGCTCCCGATCCCACCAAACAATCATCTTCGATCGTGCATCCTTCGAGATGGACGTTATGTCCGATTGTGCATCGATCTCCGATGACGGTATCCAGAGTCGCGGTGCAGTGAACGATAGATCCGTCCTGAACCGAGGTCTGTGATCCGACTCGAATAGTCCCCTGGTCGCCTCGGAGAACAGCCGTAGGCCATACGGAGGACTCCGGTCCGATCACGACATTCCCGATGAGGACAGCGTCTGGATGGATGAATGCGGACGGGTCAATCTCGGGAGTTCGATCTCCTAGGGCATACAACGGCATGCAACAAGCACATCATAATTCGCCGTAAGACGGGTACCTGGTGCCAGCGATTCGCCCCGCAGTGGCATGATTCGCCGCGATAGGGCACAATCTCCCGATCTAGGCTCTCGACTGGCGGGAATCATCCGCTCGATCGTGTTGTTCACTGACGACCACGGATCACAAAGCGTGTTCCGGATACTTACTTAAGCGTGGGGGTCACGAAATGGCGACTGATTACGACGCGCCCCGTAAGACTGACGAAGAGCTGGCTGAAGACAGTCTCGAAGAACTGAAAGCGCGACGCAATGACAAAGCTGCGTCGGCGGTAGACGTGGACGAGACTGAGGCGGCCGAGAACCTCGAGCTCCCTGGCGCGGACCTGTCTTCGGAGTCTCTTACTGTGCGCGTTCTGCCTCGACAGGAAGACGAGTTCACCTGCAGTGTGTGTTTCTTGGTCCATCACCGCAGCCAGCTGGCTCGGGAGTCCAAAGGCCTCTACACCTGCACTGAGTGCGTCTGAAGCTGGCTCTGCTTTGAGCTGGCTGGCCCCGCAGTAGGCTAATCTGCCGGTTTGGTTCCGACACCGTAGTAGATAAACCCCCATGGACCTCCCGGTGTGGTGCCGGGAAGTTTCTCCCGTTTGATCCATTCCAGGCGGAAGCCTGCTTCTGTGACGAGAGCATCGATCTGCCGGTTGAGGTTGCACCCTCCAGCGAATCGTTTTTGAAGCGGATTTAGCCAGTGTTGCCAGCGTGCTACGCGGGGATGTGACGAGATGCCATGTTCCAGGAACGCGAACTGGCCCCCCGGTTTGAGAACGCGCATGATCTCTCCGAGCGCTAGCTGTGGATCCGGGATCGTACACAGTGTGAACGTGCTGAGTGCACCGTCCACATCAGCGTTCGCTAGTGACAGGCGCTGACCGTCGAGGCCGCGAAAGTCGATAACCACGGGGCTGGCTGCAACCCTGACAGCGGAAATATTGCGGGCAACCGATGATGGTTCGATGGCGATAACTCGATCCACTGCCGCTGGGTAGTGAGGGATGTTCAAGCCCGACCCGAAGCCGATCTCGACAATGTCCCCGGAAAGCTCACGGGTCACCTTGTCGCGGTAGAGTCCGATCGCGTCATTGCCTAGGAGAGCGTCGGTCAGGCGGGGAAGGACTTGTTCGCCCCAGAAAGTCGGCACGATGCGATTATCGCGTAAAACGCGACGTCTGGCCAAACCTATTAGTCAGATGAGTCGGACCCGATGGCCCGATCGGCTGCGCCAGAGTCAAAGCCTTCAACGACTCGGATGATGATGACTTCCACAGCAGCGGAAACCACCGCGGTCGTCATTGTCCAGACTAAGATCTTGCCCAGTGCCACCTCGGGGTCGTCCGTCTGAGGAGGCAGGTGCCCAGTACGCGCCTTGTAGGCCGACGTCATGACTTTCCTGACAGCCCAGGTTGCCCCGAGGGCAACGAGTGGTGCGACGGTGCGGGCGCTTACAACAGGCACGTGATACCTCCGGGGTTGGCTTCTTCTGATTACTTGACACTACGTCAGTAGTGCGAGCGTATGCGGAGTAGAACGATGTTTCTACCCAGCAGATGACGAGCCAGCTTGCGCCGCCATCGCATCGCGAATGGCGCGGCCGAGTTCAGTCGGGTGTTGCGTGCTAATCAGCCAATAGGGGTGGGGGTCATCATCGTCGAGGATCTCCACAGTCACCGAATCTTTCGCTGATAGTGGCCGCATGACAGTGAAAGCGCGTGGGTCAGCGTTCACGCCGGTCGCGGTCGTGGTGGCGTTCGCGTCCAGCGTGGCAACGATCCCTAGGTGGTCGAGATCAATATGCGCTCGGTTGATGCGCAACTCTCGATCGGTGACAGTGATCGTTGGCGCGGAGACGACCAGACCGCAGACCACGAGCCCGGTTGGAACGATCAGCGCGATGAGCCCGGCACCGGTTCCCAACGGAACCCAGACTGCCACGGCAATGCCACCCGTCACTCCCAGGACGGCGATCCACGCCCATAGGGGAGGATTGAGCCGCTCCCGGTAGTGGACCGTGGATCGTGTCTGATCTGACATAGTGCAAGACTGACATGTCCGGGGATGCGAACACACATGGGTCTAACCTTGCACCGTGGCCTCGAAACGACTCCCTACAGAACCCCCTGATGACGCGGTGGTGCCGCAGCGTCATGCAGATGCGCTGGCCCCGGGTGAGGAGATCCTCAGTCACTACCCGCGGTGCTTCGCGTGTGGAACTGATCACGCGATGGGATTGCATATGCGGATCTATGCCGAAGAGGGTTTGAGCGTGAGTGCTGAATTTGAAGTTACTGAATACCATCAGGGCGCACCGGGTCTAGCCCACGGCGGCCTGTTGGCGGCCGCGTTTGATGAAGCTTTGGGTGCATTGAACTGGTTGGTCCGCGTGCCGGCGGTCACTGCGCGGCTAGAGACCGATTTCACGGCGCCCGTACCCGTCAGTCGAATCGTCCATATTGATGCTCATCTCGACGGTATCGCAGGCCGGAAGGTTTATACCCACGCGATTGGTCGGTTAGATGGCCCGCAAGGCCCAATCGTGCTCAGGTCACGTGCTCTCTTCCTTCAGGTTCCAATGAGCCATTTTCAGGACCATGGGCGGACCGAGGATGTTGAGCGGACTGCCCTGGAGCGCGAAGCGTCCGGCACCGTCCCGGGTGCTCTGATTGATGTGAACCCGTAGTGGACTATTCGCGCCCGCACGACGTTGCAGTCCTCATCGAGCTAATTGACACTGAGCTGCCGATTCCTAGCTATGCCAAACCTGGCGACGCTGGAGCTGACCTCTATGCGGCTCACGACGCAACGCTGGCACCAGGGGAGCGCTCAGTGGTCAGCACAGGGATTGCGATTGCCCTCCCGGACGGCTACGCGGCATTCGTCCATCCACGCAGCGGCATGTCCGCCAAACACGGCATTGGGATGGTGAACGCCCCGGGAACGATCGATGCTGGCTACCGGGGTGAGATCAAAGTGAACCTGATAAACCATGACATGGAGAATTCTTTCGCTATTACTCGCGGAGACCGAATTGCCCAGCTCGTCGTCCAGCCCGTGTCGCGCGCGCAGTTCGTGCCAGTCCAAGCTCTGCCCGGAAGTGATCGTTCAGACGGAGGTTTCGGTTCGACTGGTTAGTAACCCGATACTCAAGTAGTTTAGGTGCGTG
>JBLHZE010000198.1:0-4348 GCA_047631015.1 Actinomycetes bacterium | reverse complement strand
TCGCGGAATCGATCTCAGGTCCAGTGGCTCGGGTAACCCGGGGGCCACCAATGCCAGTCGGGTTATGGGGCGCAGAGCTGGGATCCTCGTCTTTGTCTTCGACTTCCTCAAAGGCCTCGTTCCGGTTCTAGCCTTCAGTGCGCTGGTCGGTCCCGGCGCGGGTGCGATCGCTGGATTCGCTGCAATTCTCGGCCATATGACATCGCCATTCCTCGGGTTTCATGGCGGCAAGGGAGTAGCCACGACTCTTGGTGTGCTCGCGGGTGCCGAACCGTTATGGCTGATTCCGGTACTCGTTGCCTTCGTTGTTGTTTTTGCCATTGTTCATCGAACCGGAATCGCCAGCGTGGGTGCAGCAGTCGCACTGATCGTCACAGCTCTTTTGGACAACAACAATTTCGAGCTCACCGTGCTCGGCGTCTCCATCGGCGCGCTCGTCATCTTGAAACATGGTCGCAATATCGCTGCGGCTCTAGCTCACTGGCGACACCCACCAGCACGAGAGCCGTCCACGAGACCTGACCAGGTCTAGCTGGACGCGCAGGGTCACGAGTTATGCACAAGCCGACTGGTGCGCCTAGGTCATCCACATTCAGCATCTCACGCCCCACTGGGCAGCGGCCGCCGCTCTAGCGTCACCCCATGACTCCACCTGATGACCACTGCCGCGCCGTTGACCAGCAACATCCTGACGACGACTGGACTCTGAATGAGCGACTTCTCGTGCTCTGGGATAGAGCGGCTGTGCGCTGGCTGGTCGCCGCCTTCGTCGCTGCCCTCGTTGTAGCGGTTTTCGCTCTGATGCGGGCCGCACCCGGTGAATCGCTGAGCGCGACTGTGGTGACTGCAACAGGTTCTGCCCCTCCAACGGCATCGGCTCAGCCGAGCAATGGGCTCACGGTTCCTAGCGGAGTAACGAGTCCCGAACCATCTCAGTCCGGGGCGGTGATCGTCGACGTTGTTGGCCGGGTTCGCTCCCCAGGCGTCGTGACACTGCCGACCGGTTCCCGAGTCGCGGACGCCCTCGAGGCTGCTGGCGGCCTGACGAAGGGTAAGACCTTAATCAATCTCGCCCGTGTCCTTATTGACGGTGAGCAGATCAATGTAGCCGCGCGCGCCGATGCTGTCGCTAATGAACCGTCAGGATCTACGCCAGGAGCTGAGGGTGGGTCGGTGGGTAGTTCCACAAAGAGTGCGCTGGTCAATCTGAATACTGCAAGCAAAGATGACCTCGAAGAGCTACCCCGGGTTGGTCCGGTAACCGCAGGCAGGATCATCGATTTTCGGGCCCAGTACGGGGGCTTCCGCAGTGTCGATCAACTTATGGAAGTGTCCGGCGTCGGACAAGTTACGTTTGCGGGATTAGCTCCGCTCGTCACGGTGTAGCTCCGTAATGCGCCGTCTTGACCTGCGTCTACTACCGGTAGCAATCGGTCTTTGGGCCGCGGAGGCACTCACTATCTGGTTGGCGGCGTCGGGTTCAGGCGAGCTGGGGCTTTGGCTATTGTTCGGCAGTGCGATCGCGATTTGCCTTTTCGCTCTTGTGCGGCCCCGTGCTGAAAGGATCTCGTGGCTCGCCCTGGCGCTGACCGTAGTAGTCGGAGTTGCCCTTGCCTCGCTCCGGCTTGTCCCGGTGGTCGGAGAACCACTGGCGTCAATGGGTCAACAGCGAGCTGTCGTCGTCGCCGAGCTGGTGGTCAAAACTCCGCCTAAGTATGGGACGGCGAACTTCCTCGCTGGTGCTGACTCCGGTGACGACCGCCCGCAGCTCAACTGGTTCTCGCGGGCCGAGCTCGTCTCCTTCACCGAGGGCGACATCGTGACACCGCTTGGAGCGCCTGCGCTTGTGACCGGAACAACAACCGGTCGCGGTCTTACCAACACCTTGATTCCTGGGACCACTATCCGGGTCGATGCCTCTGTGCGCCCTGGCGATGTGATGAAGGGGAGCGCAGTCGTCCTGCGTGTGAAGGGTTCGCCAATCATTGTCGCGCAGGCACCTGTTTGGCAGGAAGCCGCGCACTTCGTGCGTTCGTCACTATCTGGAGCGGCTGACGGCCTAGCTCCCGATCCCAGGGGTTTGCTGCCTGGTCTGGTTGTCGGTGATGAGTCGGAAGTCCCGCAGGACCTTCGGGACCAGATGCAGGCCGTGGGTTTAAGTCACCTGACCGCAGTCAGCGGTGCGAATCTGGCCATCGTGGCTGGGGCCGTAATGCTGACTTTGCGACTGCTACGGGTTAGTCGACGACTATCTGTCGTGGCCGGGGCGTTGGCAATGTTCGGCTTCGTGGTTGTCGCAGGATTCCAACCCAGCGTGTTGAGGGCAGCATTCATGGGTTCAGTTGCGCTCCTTGCGCTCTTTTCCTCCCGCCGAAAGGTGGGGATATCGGCGCTCGCCGTCAGCGCATTCCTGCTTCTGCTGATTGACCCATGGATGTCGGTGTCGCTGGGATTCGCGCTATCCGTGGCAGCCACCGGCGGACTCTTGCTGTATGCCCGCTCGATCATCGAGTCACGACAGCACCGGTCGGGCCTACCCTGGGTTCGGTTCGTCACCGTTCAAGCGGTGGGTGTGGCCGCAGCGGCGCAACTCGCGACGATGCCGCTGATCGCCGCCATCGGAGGCGGCATTCCACTGGTAGGGGTACTGGCGAACGTTCTGGCCGCACCGGCGGTACCCTTCGCGACAATCCTTGGCGCGATCTCCGCAGTCTCGGCCACGATCTCGCCCGAGATCGGACAGTGGTTCGCCGTCGTTGGCGGTTACCCAACGGGATGGATCGCCGCTACAGCACGATGGAGCCACGGGGTCCCGCTCGCTCGCATCGAGTGGGCTGATGGGTTACTGGGGTTCGCGTCCTGTGCAGGGTTGACAGCACTCCTTTTTTTAGGATGGCGCTGCCGGGGCAAGATGAGGTCCCTGTGCGTTAGCGGCCTGACGCCGAATAGACGACCGGTCGTTGTCGTCGGCACCTCGACGCTGGTGGTTCTGTTGCTCTGGGTCGGCCCCGTGCCCAACAGCTGGCCGACGAAGAACTGGGTTGCCGTTGCATGCGACGTCGGACAAGGCGACGCGTTGGTTATCCGCACGGGCGAGCGAGCAGCAATGGTTGTCGACGTCGGCCCTGACCCAGAGCCCGTCGATCGGTGCCTTCGTGATCTAGACATCGTGACGATCGATCTTATGGTCCTGTCACATTTTCATCGGGACCACGTAGGTGGTCTGGTGGGAGCCATGAATGAACGCCATGTTGGGCGGGTTCTGGTCAGTCCGCTACCCGAACCGACAACCCAGAGTGGATTCGTCCGGGCAACATTGATGGATTCGGGGATCAGCGCCGAAGTTGCGGCACCAGGGGAGCAGGGCACCGTTGGTGCCGCGTCGTACCGGATTCTCTGGCCCAGCCAGATCATTCGTGGACCAGGCTCTGACCCAAATAACGCGTCAGTCACGTTGGCCGTCGACGTGGAGGGGGTGGGACTCCTGTTGACCGGAGACCTCGAACCCCCCGCCCAACGAGTCGTTGCCGCGAGCAAGCAGCTGTCTGGAATTGACGTCGTAAAGGTTCCGCACCATGGCTCCCGAAATCAAGCAACCGGATTCGTCAGCTGGGTTGGCAAACCCAGCATCGCAGTGATCTCAGTCGGAGCGCGCAACTCATACGGGCATCCCGCAGCGCAAACGGTTGCGAGCTGGGTAGAGGTAGGTGCGCAGATCGCTCGTACCGACGTTGGTGGCGACATTGCCATCGTGGCAGAAGGACATAGCGGCGCCCGGGCTGTATCGCGAGACGGGTAGAAGCGGCGCACAGGCTGCATCGAAGAACTATTGCCTGTTACCGCTGCCGCTCAGATGCTTGCGTGACCTTTCGAAGAACGCGACGCTCTGCCCGAAGCCGTGACAGTATTTGGTATGCCCAGCCCAACCTCCACGCTCACGCTGATCGTTGGTTCTGAAGACTTCCTCGTTGAACGCGCCATTAGCCGGTTGGTTCGCGACGCCAGAAGCTCCGATCCGGATCTCGAGCGCCGAGATGTGGATGCGCTTGCGCCGGGCGCGCTCGGGACATTGGAACAGGCTTGCTCACCAACGCTATTCGGTGGCGGCGCCACCGTGGTTGTTGATAGCACGGAATCTGCTGACCCCGCAGTGATCGTGGGAATTACCCGGGCCGCCCAGGAGGAAGGGGGAGTCGATCTGATTGCGCTACATCCGGGGGGTGCTCGGGGTAAGAAGAACCTCGAAGCTTTGGCCAAGGTAGCTCGAGAGCGAATTAGCTGCGACGAAGTAAAGCGGGGCCGCGCGACGACTGACTTCGTGAATGCGGAGATGCGGTCGCTGGAACGT
>JBLHZE010000197.1:0-4349 GCA_047631015.1 Actinomycetes bacterium | reverse complement strand
ATTCGGTGACGCGGGTTCGCGGTGTATCCGCCCCAGCGGTGATGACCCTCAAAGCCCGCAAGGGGAACAAAAAGTCGGTGCGGAGGCGGAACGCCAGGCTTACGGCAGATGTGTTTGCCGGCGGCCTTCCCACAACGGTCCAGTTCCTCTATGGCCCCAAGAAAGACCTGGCTCGCAAGACGAAGAGATCCAGCACATCAGTGGTCAGCGCGGGCTATGGGCGTGAAACCGTCGCGCTACCCACTGAGAGCCTGAAACGGGGACAGCGATACTACTATCGAGCCGTTGCATCAAACGATGTCGTCACAACCGTCGGAAAGATCAAGAAGTATCGCGTTAAATAGTTCGGTGAACAATAACGCCGTGATTGCTGAGAGCTAGCTGCTCGATGCTGAATCTGAACGCCAGATCAAAGCAATCTGTAGCCGCTCGTGGTCGTTGATCTCGGTTACGACATGGCTCTGTTTAGTGGGTCCAGCTCGTGTGGAGTTCGATTTTTCCTAGCTCTCGGCGTTATCCGGTACTGCGGCAGCCTCAGCGATTTGCCGACGAACTTCCTCCATGTCCAGGGCCTCAACAGCACCGATGAGTTCTTCCAAGCTCGGAGCTGGCAGCGCACCGGGCTGGCTGAAGACAAGGATTCCCTCCCGGAAGGCCATGAGCGTGGGAATAGAGGTGATCTGGGCGGTGGCCGCTAGGGACTGTTCGGTCTCGGTATCAACTTTGCCGAAGACGATTCCCTCATGACCTTCCGAGGCAGTCTCAAAGACGGGGCCGAACTGCTTACACGGTCCACACCATTCTGCCCAGAAGTCAACCAGGACGATGTCGTTGTCCGCAATAGTCTTGTCAAAGTTCTCTGCCGTCAGGGTGACGCTTGCCATAATCCAGTTCTCCTTAGCGATCGACATTTACCCGTACGGGTAAAACAAACAGCCAGCATTCGGCCGGTATTCCCGGTGACTATCCTGCCGTCAATGCGCGCTCTACACAACCGTGAAATCGCGGCCGGGATACTCAGATCGCCTCAGCTTGGGGGGCTCGGTTGGCTCTACAACTCCCGATGCACCCCAGTCGGGGCTCCCTCTAACGGTTCGCTGGTGGTTGGTGTTGCAGAAGAGGACTATTTCGCGTTCGCGTACTTGGCCAGGATCTTCTTGCGTTTGCGCGGGGCAATATTGGCCAGCGTCAGGTCACCGTCGTAGTGCGCAACGAGTTTGGGATCCATGACCTTGCGCCAGGCAACGGGGACGGCTGCCAGTACGATCATCGCCGCGTAACCACCGGGTAGTTGTGGTGCCGCATCCATATGCCGCAGCGATTGGTAGCGACGGGCCGGATTCGCGTGATGATCACTATGGCGCTGTAGGTGGTAAAGCATGAGATTGCTTACGGTGTTATTTGAGTTCCAACTGTGTTCGGGCGCGACTCGGACGTACCGATCGCCGCGTGCTTGCCGCAGTAGCCCGTAGTGCTCCAGGTAGTTGACAGCCTCCAACAAGGTAATACCAACGAGCGCCTGGATCACGAGATACGGAAGTACCGCGAGACCAAAAATGATGAGGAGCCCCGCCCACAGCAGGACAGTCAACGCCCAGGCGGTCAGGACGTCATTGCGCCATGACCACTTGGTAGTTCCGCGCTTTACAAAGCGGCGCGATTCGATCCCCCACGCTGAGGCTACCGAGCCAACCACCGTGCGCGGCCAGAAGGCCCAAAAGCCCTCACCGAACCGGCTGCTCGCCGCATCCTCGGGGGTCGCGACGCGAACGTGATGGCCCCGATTGTGCTCCACGTAGAAGTGGCCGTAGGCGGTCTGCGCGAGGGAAATCTTCGAGAGTCGACGTTCGAGTTGGTCGCGCTTGTGCCCCAATTCGTGTGCGGCATTAATGGCGACTCCAGCCACGACCCCCATTGTCGCGGCTAGGCCGATCTTATCGATAACGCTGAGGGAGGTGCCCGCCCATAGGTAGCAGGAATAAACCAGAGCAACGTACTGAAGTGGGATGAACATATATGTGCACCAGCGGTAGTACGTGTCCTGGTCCAGCGCTGCCGCAGCCTCTTCCGGTGGATTGCTGGTGTCTCGACCAATCGTGAGATCCAAGATGGGCATGATGATGAAGGCGAAGATCGCCCCCCACCACCAGAAGATGCCTAGTCCAGTGAGTGCAACGAGTCCGGCGGCCATGAGCGGAAGGAGTGGCATGACGACACCCAACAGCCAGAGGTGGCGCTTCGGGTCGCGCCAAGGGCCGACACTTGTCTCGATGACAGGCGCACGCAGAAGTCTCACGAACCTACCTCCAGGATGAGATGACACCGGTATCCTCGCAGAGAAGTAAAGCTTTTACAAGTCGGGTGTAAATGTAAAAGAGAGGGTGGCTGTGAGCTGCGCAAGAGGGATGGCTGCCCAACCGTGTTAGCGCAGAGTCTGGATAGCCCGCTCAAGATTCTCGGAGATCTCCTGTGCCAGGGCAGCCATCTCAGGGTTCGCCGTGAGGTCGACCATTGTCTGCAGATTGATCATCTCGACCGTGACCTTGTCTGCGTCGGATCGAACCACGACGTTACAGGGCAGCAGCACCCCGATCGAGGGCTCTGCCTGGATCGCTTTGTGGGCAAAGTCAGGGTTGCAGGCTCCGAGAATGACTTGGTTATCGATCGTGGCACCAATCTTCTTGTGAAGAGTTGCCTTCATATCTATCTCGGTGATCACACCGAATCCTTCGTCGGCCAATGCTGCCCGGACTTGCTCGACGACCTTGTCAAACGGCTTATCAAGGGTCGTGGAGATGGCGTAATTCATATCAGTTCCTCGGATCAGGTTTCTCGCACATGGGCGGTTCGTACCAATGTCTTTAGCGCTGACTCCAGCCGAACAGAGTGCGTTTGGCTGGGTTGCCGTCGTCGCATTTGCAGCGATCCCTGGATGGAACGCCACTGACTGCTTCCTTGACATGCCGGCCGCATCCGGAGTATGTCGTCTTCTTGCACGTGCGGCAGGTCGCGGGGAGGCACATTATTATTGACCTCCGGGGTCGCTGGTGCATGAGCTGAATGATGCTCGGCTTACGATCTTCTCCACACAATACCCCCTGGGGTATCCTAATGTGTACAAAGAACATACCGGAATCTAGAATCTTGATCTACAGTCTGAATCTCGAATAAGGAGAACAACCTGATGTGTAGCCCCGTCCGCTGCCACCGTTGCCAAAAGATCACGTATTCCGGCTGTGGTGATCATGCCGACGCAGTGCTCTCGCAGTTTCCGGTAGAGCAGCATTGCACCTGCGGTTAAGTCCGTCAGGCAGGCTTAGCGCACCGACGCGAGTGCAGCGCTGAGTTCCTCTGCATTTGCTGAGGGAGTCCTCCGTCCGTTTGGGTTTTCAAGATCAACAACTTATCCGTCCCGTCGCTGATTTGCGGCCGGAATGTCGCCACGTCCTGAGCTGAGGCATCTGAATCATTCGCGATCGCATTCAGAAATCCCGGTGGAGTCGTCTGATTCAGACCTGTGGAGCCCTGCCAAGCTTCGGTCGGCAATCCGCGACGCCGAATCGGCGCAGGGCACTTCCCCGAGGAAGATGACAAACTCGTCACCGCCGATTCGAGCGACGACATCGTCGTTGCAAACAGCGCTTAGGATTCGGCTTCCCGCCTCCACCAGAATAGTGTCACCGGCGTCGTATCGGGCTGTGTCGTTCACAGTCAGTCAACGTTTAGCCGGGCCGACGGCAAAAAGATGGTTCAGGTTCCACCGGCCAGAAGTTTCGGTCAGACGCCAACCAGCGCGTCACGTGGCGTCGGCGACCGCAGTACCATTAATTATGACTGATCTCAAACTCGCGATCATTGGTGCTGGCAATGCAGGCGTGACCTTAGCCGCAAACTCAAAGTTGGCCGGCGCTCCTGACGTCCGACTATACGACTTGTATACGCACGAGCTTTCACTTATCTCTGACAACGATAACTGCGTAGAGCTTCGCGGTAATATCGATATAACAGGCAGGGCTCAGTTAGACCTCGTCACCTCGGACGCTGATGAAGTTGCCAACGACGCTAACTTTTTTGTCTGTGACACACCGGCGAACGCCCATGCCGATGTCGTACGCACATTCGCTCCCTTTCTTGAAGACGGAGATGTCTTCTTGTTCCATCCAGGACGTACTGGTGCCGTCCTTGAAGCCCGTGAAATTCTCAATGAAATGAACATAAAGAAATCCGTCATACTGCTCGAAGCACAAACACTCCTCTACGCCTGCCGAGTGAGAGGTAGTTCCGCAACCGTATACGGCGTCAAGGACTCGGTCTCCGTAGCTGGTGAGGACCCCACCGCTGCCAAGAAA
>JBLHZE010000196.1:0-4440 GCA_047631015.1 Actinomycetes bacterium | reverse complement strand
GAACTAATCCGCCAAGGCTTGCGGCGAGCCTTTGAGCGGGTAGGCGATTTTGACGTCGTCGGCGAGGCTGCCAACATCGCCGACGCCACGAAGCTACTGACTAGTCTCACACCAAATGTCGTAGTCTTTGATGTTCGATTGCCGGACGGCTCAGGTATTGATGCGGCCCAGCGTGCCAGAGCCGCCTACCCAGATATGGGCATCGTCATTCTCACGATGTATGCCGGAGACCAGCAACTTTTTGATGCCCTCGAGGCAGGTGCCAGTGCCTTCGTTCCCAAGAACGCGCCAGCCGAAGATGTCGTTGCAGCAGCGCGCCATGCGGCGGCAGCGCCTCACGCATTTACCGCGACCGACTTAGCGGAGGCCATGAAGCGCAAATTGTCGCCGTCTGGACCCAAACTGAGTCCGCGCGAGCGGGAGGTCCTCCAGCTACTCGCAGACGGTCTGGGTGTCGCGCAGATTTCGCGCCAGCTCTACATCAGCGAGTCAACGACGAAAACGCACATCTCGAAACTCTACGAGAAGCTCGGCGCCGGAAACCGCGCCCAGGCTTTGATGTCCGCTCTACGACTTGGCTTACTCAAGCAATCTGAAGACCAGTACTGAATCGATCGGGCTTGATGAGAATGGCTCTATCTGATTCCTCGAGTCCCGTCCCGATTCGACGTTCTTGGCGTGGACCTGGCGTGCTCGTGGCTGTCGCGATCGCGATCCTGGTGGTCGCGACAACAGCTGGCTCCTTGCGGGACCTCGATGTGTTTTGGCATGTGCGACTAGGCGGCGAGCTACTGGACGGCGTATCGATCTACGATGCTGGGCGTGACTGGTCCTATGCGCCGGTGGAATACAGCTGGGTCTCGACCCAATGGATCGTAGAGATTGTTTTCTCCTGGCTAAACAGTGCCGCAGGCTTCACCGGTCTCGTTGGGTTCCGGGTTGCGACAACGGCTGCCGCGCTCGCGAGCGTGCTATTCGTCCTACTGCGCGATCGACAGAATCGCACGTGGGCAATTCTGACTGCCTACCTCGCCTCAGCCTTTACCCTGTTCGTCTTCGCACAGGATCGGCCACAGCAGATCTCGTTCGTTCTCCTGCCGATCGTTGGGTGGTGGTGGATACGCCTAATCCGAGATGCGCGCATACCCTCGTGGTGGCTTCTGCTGTTGGTGTCTGCAGTTTGGGCCAACTCGCACGGACTGTGGATCATGATTCCGGTCGCATTGGCGCTCGGAATTGCTGGCCGCTTTCTTGATCATGGCTTGTCGGACAGCACATCACGCAAAGCCGGCTGGGCATTGCTCGCTGCGCTCGTCGGCGGCAGCATTACCCCAATCGGCCCTCTGAACCTGCTCGCTCCCCTTCGATTCGCCGAAACGACTCGCCACATCGTTGAGTGGGATCCGACCAACTTCGTCTCGCTGGTCAGCCTGGGTCTGACGTTTACGCTAATTCTCCTTGTGTTTACGTGGGCCCGAGGTGGAGCCCGCCCCTGTCGCTCGGAAGTGCTCTTTGTTGCTGCCATCGCGTTGTTCGGCGCGACTGCCGCGCGGAATATCGCTCCGGCGGTTCTCGTCCTTGGACCGCTCATGGCGTGGCGCCTCAGCGCATCGTTTGCCGGGCCGAGTCCGCGACCGATGTCCGTCGCGCTCGCCTCTTTCGCAAAGCCAGCGACCGGCTTCCTGCTGGCCTTTGGCGCACTGATCGGTATCGTGGCCGTCTCCTCTTCTGATCCGATCCCACCAGAATCCCGCCCAGTCGGCCTCGTGACCCAAATCGCGGAACGCGAGCAGCCGAGTCGGGTACTCAACGGCTATAACGTCAGCGGTCTCGTTCTTTGGTTCGCCCGACCCGAGGTCAGTCGCAATGTGGTTCTCGTGGGTATCGATGGCCGAGCCGATCTTTATGGCGCTGGTTACATCGACGAATACCTCGCCATGGAACGGGGAGAACCCGGGTGGGATGAGACAATTGCCCAACTGAACCCCAACATTGCACTCTTGCCACGCTCCGGGGCTGTCGTGGAATTACTGATGGACCGGGGCTGGACCGAGATCGGGAACGAGGCTGACTACGTTTTGTTACTACCGCCGGGGGACGGACGATGACGACGTCACCAAAAAACCAAACACCGGTAGATTCGCCAGGCCCAGCACACCAGAGTCCGCCTGGCACGCTCCTGAGAACAAAAACGATAAGAGCGCGGCAGTGGTGGTCATCTGGGCGGATACGGCATGTCCGCGGAATTCCAGGGCTCGTCGGTGCCTACGTCATCACTCGGGCACTGCTGATCCTGATTCCCCTGGGGGTGATGGTCTACCCCGACGGAGTCACCCTGAGCCGTGACACTCATTTCTACTGGACGTGGTCGGAAGTCATCCTGGCTGGCCACTACCCAGTGGCTGACCCCATGTGGCAGTACCCGCCCCTCGCAGGCTTCGTTTTCGTGATTGGGGCATCCCTCGCGTCCGATCCCTCCTTGGGCTTCATCATTCTTGCTCTCCTTGCCGACTTGGTAATCTTCGGTTGGCTCATTGCTCGCGCCCGCACAGTAGGTTCCCTCGTTAGCCCCTGGGCCTACGTCATCGGAGCCATAGCTGTCGGGCCTGTCTTCCTGACCAGATTCGATATCTTCCCAACATTGTTTGCCGTGGCCGCACTGCTCTCACTCAGCCGACCCGTCCGCGCCGGATTTATGCTTGGCGTGGGAGCGCTCCTGAAGGTTTGGCCAGCATTTCTCCTAGTGTCACTCCCTCGCAAGAAGATCCCGGCTGCGCTCGCGGGATTCCTGGCGATCGCGATCTCCACGAGCGTGTTGCTGGCTTCTTGGGGACCTGGCTCCGGCAGCTTCCTGAGCGAACAAGGTGAACGCGGACTGCAAATCGAATCTGTTGGCGGAGTGCCGTATGTCATAGCGAATGCCTTGGGTTACGACATGACGACGATTTCTCGATACGGATCTCTCGAGATCGACGCGACCGGTGCTGGACTTGCGGCGACTATCGTCGCTTTGAGTGGTTTCGTTGTCATGGCAGTCGTTGGCTTTGCGCGACTCTGGGGCCGACTCGAACACATCGCTGGAGCCGACGTCGCGCTGGCGATCGTATTGATCTCGATTGCCTCGAGTCGCGTCTTCTCACCGCAGTACATGGTGTGGGTTGTCGGAATTGCCGCCGTATGCCTGTTGGATCCGAAAACCCGAATGCGACCGATTATTTGGCTATGTCTTGCGGCTGCGATCTCTGGCCAGCTCGTCTACCCGTTCTTGTACGGCGACATGATTAATGGCGGAATCATCGGCGTCACATTCCAGTCAGCCCGAATCGGGTTCCTGTTAGCTGCCACAATCTGGGCAATAATACGGATCTTCCAACCGGGTGACCCCGTCGAAGAACTCCCCGACTTAGATCGGGCGCTCGGTAATAAGGTCGGGGTCTACCCCGGAAAGTAGGCTCTCCAGCCGCGCAGCCATAGTCGTCCACTTCCAGTCCGATTCGATCCACGCTCGCCCTGCCGCTCCCATGGCTTCGGCCTTGGGTGGATCGCTCAGTAGCTCGATGAGTGGCCGAGCGACGGCGACGGGCGAACCACCCGGGACGACGCATCCTGTTTTCCCCGCCACGACCGCATCAGGGGCTCCGCCGCTATCGCCAGAGACTACGGGGATTCCGGTCGAGCTAGCTTCCAAGTAGACGATTCCAAGTCCTTCAACATCCCACCCTCTGTTACGGGTGCGGCACGGCATGGCGAATACCTCGCCAGCCGCATAGTGCGCAGGTAGCTCCGAGAAAGGGACGGAACCGGTTATGACGATGTCGGCCTGCTGGTTAGTGCTGACGACGAGTTCGTCCAGCTTCTTGCGGTAAGGGCCGCCGCCAACAATGAGCAAAGCCGCCTCGGGAAGTGCCCGTCTGATGGTTGGTAACGCGTGAATCAGGGTGTCCTGGCCTTTTCGAGGCATCAACCGCGACACACAAACGATCACTTGGCGCCCAGTCAACCCGTAGCGCTCTCGGACCTGGTCCCCTGCCGGTCGCAAAGCCGGGCTGAATGTTTGGGCATCAACTCCAGGGACGAGTCTGCGCATACGTGCAGCTGCCTGTGGGTCAAGCGCCTTGGCCAGCAGGTTTCGGGTGTAGTCCCCCAAATAGGTGATGGTGTCGGTATTCGCGCCAATCCGGCGGATCACTTCCCGGGAACCAGGGGTCGATGCCCACGCTGCCTCATGACCGTGAGTGATGCCGACAATCCGCTCGATACCGCTTCTTCGCAAACCTCCCGCTAACAGGCCCAGGGGTGCGGTTGCTCCGAACAAAACACGGGTGCAGCCATGAGATCTCGCGATCTCGCGACAACGGCGCGCCACTCCCAAGGTCGGCAACATAACGGAATGTGGGTAGCGCACAACAGGAAAATCCAGGCCAGCGTCGTAGGAATCCG
>JBLHZE010000195.1:0-4534 GCA_047631015.1 Actinomycetes bacterium | reverse complement strand
TCGACGGCATCGGAGGTGCCGGAGGTATCGGCGTCGATTCCACTCCTGGCAGCCGGGATTTCTGCACCAGTCGACTCACCGGGGTCCACTGCTCCAGAACCGGGCGCGATCGGCGGTGCAGTTTTACTGCTCTTCCCGCGAACAAGTCCGATGATGACCACGAGGGCCAAGAGGGCGACGACAACGCCGATGACGATATAGAGGGCAATAGAATCCACAGTTACAGTCTGACCTATACCCGGCGAGCTAAACCCACCCGCATGATTAGCTTGGGACGAGCTCACGCATTCGCTGTGAAATCACCTGAGTAACACCACCGCGCATCGTGACACCATAGAGCGCGTCCCCGATCTCCATCGTGCGCTTCTGGTGGGTGATGATGAGGAGCTGGCTACTGCTTCGTAGTTCCTCCATCAGTCCGATGAGGCGTCCGAGGTTGACGTCATCGAGTGCGGCCTCAACCTCGTCCAAGAGGTAAAACGGGCTCGGGCGGGCTTTGAACAGCGAGACAAGGAACGCTACCGCTGTCAGCGACCGCTCACCGCCGGACAGCAGCGAGAGCCGTTTGACCTTCTTACCTGCTGGACGAGCCTCAACCTCAATACCGGTATTGAGGAGGTCTTGTGGGTCGGTCAGTACGAGCCGACCTTCGCCACCGGGGAAAAGTCGACCGAATACTTCGCTGAACTCACGCTGAACATCAGCAAAGGCTTCGGCGAAGACCTGCTGCACTCGCTCGTCGACCTCGGCAACGATGTCGAGTAGGTCTTTGCGACTGCTCTTGAGGTCCTCGAGCTGAGTGTTGAGGAAGGTGTAGCGCTCCTCCATCGCTGTGAACTCTTCGAGTGCCAAAGGATTCACGCGGCCAAGCAATGCCACCGCCTTCTCAGCCGTGCGAAGCCGCTTCTCCTGTTCGATGCGCACGTAGGGATACGGTTCCGGCGGCGGGGCCTGCGGGTCTACCTCATCTCCTGGGGCAGTCGCCGATGGCGGCACCAGAACGTCAGGACCGTACTCCGCGACTAGTTCCTCCGGAGCAACTCCGAACTCCTCAAGCGCTCGTGCCTGCACCTGCTCAACACGCATCCGTTGTTCGGCGCGTGCGATCTCGTCTCGATGCACATCGGTGGTGAGTTGTTGGATAGAGCGCGTCAGGTCACGAATCGACGAGCGAAGACCGCCAAGTTCGCTCGCTTTTGACGATGCCTCATTCGTGAGCTCGGACCGTTGTGTATAGGACTGGTTTAGGGTTCGCTCTAGCTCAGCAATCGCAATATTTGCCAACCGTAGAACGTCGATCGCGACCGTGGCTTGGTTACGACGCTTCGCGGCAGCCGCTAAAGCCGCGGCTCGAGCAGTGCGCTCGCTGGCAGCGGTTGCTTGTAGATCTACGGCTCGAGATTTGCTTGCGCTAATCCGCTCCTCGGCCGTTCGCACCGCGAGTCGGGCGGTTGTTTCGTGCCGTCGGGCATCGAGGACCTCGGCGCGGAGAGAAGTGAGATCCACGGGTTGAGCCTGCACGTGGCTGTGCTCTTGTGGTTGCTCACGATGAGTTTCAAGCGCCGTTACAGCGGCATCCCGGTTAGCAATATCAGCTGTCAGGGAATCGCGTGCGGCCGATAGGGCTGTCTCGGTGCGGGTTACCTCCGCCGCAGCCCCATCACGGCGCGAAACGGCCAGCGTGACTTGGGAATTCTGCTCAACCAACTCGCGGTTGGCCGCTTCAAAGGCATCGTTCGCATCTTGAGCCTGGGTCCGAGTGACGGCAAATACTTCTTCGGCCTGTTCGAACTCACGTGCGGTCTGAGAGACGCTCGACCGGATCAGTTGCTGGTCACCTTGGGCTTGCTCAATCGCCGCAAGAATCTCGAGCCGACCACCTTTGCCGTGGCCACCTGCTGCAACAGAAGTGGTCAGCACATCCCCTTGCCGAGAGACCAACGTCAGTCCATCATGCTCGGCAATCAGTGACTGGCTTGATTCGAGCGAGTCGACAACGACGGTCGACCGCAACAGACCTCGGACCGCATCAGATATCTGTTGCGCCGAATCCGCATGACCCGCATGGACAAGCTCTGCGGCCCACCGCGCACCGGCAGGCAGAGTCGCCTCATCGGAGCGCGTCGGCGTCCGGCCAGCAATCACCACACATGCGCGGCCGAGTTCTGCGTCGCGTAAGTGAGCGAGCGCCGATACCGCCGCCGAAACGTCTGCAACGGCTACAGCGTCGGCGTCGGCGGCCCAACTCAGGGCAGCCTCAATCGCGGACTCATATCCGGCATCGATTCGGATGCTTTCTGCAACTACCCCGAGCGTCGGCAACTGCGAGGTTGCGAACACATCGCTACCACGTCCGTCCGCACTGAGCTGTAACGCCTCGATCCTGGCGTCGATCCCGGCCGCTTCCCGACGTGAGATGGCCGACTGCTCACGCGCCTCATCTCTGAGCGACTTAGCGTGTTCCCGTTGCTCCCGGGCCTGTGCCATGCGCTCTGAGAGCGTACGGAGCTCACTGCTCTCTTCTCCCCCGTCAACATCACCTAAGCTCACCAACTCGGCTGCCAGTGCCGTCAGCCTCTCGTGTCCTTCCGCCAGTTGGCTGGCAAGGCGCGAAATCTCAGCCTCGCGAGCGTCCACCTTGGATTGTGCCGCATTCCGTGCCCCATCCAACCGAACCTGCGACTCACGGAACTTCGCTGCTGCCTGCTCCCGACGCTTTTCCTGCTCAGTGGCTGCGGCGTACTCATCATCGACCCGCACACAGTCAGCTTCACGATCTGCGAGCGTTGCCAGTAGCTGCTCCAGTTCAGTCGCGATCTGATCTGCGGCAGCGAGCGCCTGCTGAGCCTGAGCCTCCAGCTGATCTGGGTCCGAGCCCAGCGACACCTCAGCAGTCTCGTTCACGTGGCTCGCGCGATCCTGTGCAAGGTCGATGAGACCGCGGTATCGCTCACGTAGCGCTGTCAACCTCGTGTGGAGTTCGTTAGCTCGCGCCAGAGCGAACGCGTCGGCAACGCTGGCTTGCTCAATCTGGGACTCGCGTGCGCTGGCGGAGCTCAAGGCCTCCTCAAGGTCGGAACGACGTTGGCGAAGAACTGCCTCATCGGCCTCTTCGCGGTCAAGAGCGCCGGACATTCCAATCAGATCATCGGCCAAAATGCGCAGCCGGGCATCGCGCACATCAGTTTGGATCACTTGCGAGCGGCGGGCAACCTCAGCTTGACGACCCAGCGGCTTGAGCTGGCGACGAAGTTCGTGCGTCAAATCTTGGAGTCGCGTCAGATTGGCGCTCATTGAATCGAGTTTGCGCAACGCTTTCTCTTTGCGCTTGCGGTGTTTAAGAACGCCAGCGGCCTCCTCGACGAAACCCCGTCGATCTTCGGGAGTGGCATGCAGGATCGAATCAAGACGGCCTTGTCCGACGATCACGTGCATCTCGCGACCGATCCCACTATCGCTGAGTAGCTCTTGGACATCGAGCAGACGGCAGGACTCACCATTGATCGCGTACTCGGAACCGCCGCTACGGAACAAGGTTCGTCGAATCGTGACTTCGCTAAAGTCCACGGGTAACGCGCCATCTGAGTTGTCGATCGTCAGCACTACCTCGGCACGACCCAGAGGTGCACGGTCCTCTGTCCCTTGGAAGATGACATCGTCCATCTTGCCACCACGCAATGCTTTGGCACCCTGCTCACCCATCACCCAAGCGATGGCGTCAACCACGTTCGATTTACCGGAACCATTCGGTCCGACAACACAGGTGATCCCCGGTTCGAATTCAAGGGTTGTCGCGGAGGCGAAGGATTTAAACCCTCGCAACGTCAGACTCTTGAGATGCACACCCACTCCAGCCGGTCGCTAGGCACGTCGCAGACCAGGTTGGTCTTGCTATTGATTCCGTGCACAGCGGATTCTCGGGGAAGAGGGCCCAAGCGTAACCGCCCGTGGAGTCAGGAACGACTAAGCGAGCACTCGCGTGGCGTGCTCGGCGTCAACGAGCTCTGACAGCTCGGCTTCCATGGGTAATACGACGGTCTCGTTGCACTGCTCAGTTTGTAGATCGGCCAATTGATTCTCTAGTACCCGCACTCGTGCGCGTAGTGAGGCAATTTGGGCGTACAAGTGATTGTCATTCGCCATATGTCCCATAAGTGCCTTGGCCATAGATCCTCCACTAGCTGATGAAAATGGGCTCTGAGATTGTAATACCCGGTCTGGACTACCCAAAACGTCGCGCTGACCAACGCAGACCGTAGCGGACGACTCGGGTCCGAGATGACTGCGACCTGCATAACGGCTTACCAAGTCACGGTCACCTTGGCGACGCTCGCCGCTGGCATCGCGGACACCGAAATGACGAGCGATTCGCGAAGTGCTCACGGGATATTGGCGCGCCGCATCTCAGGCAGGGCTGCCCTTGCCGACCGTATGCGGCCAAACTGCGGCTGAAGTAGCCGCTTGAACCATTCACATTGACGTACAGCGAATCGAACGACGTTCCTCCGGCAGCCAGCGCTTCACTCATCACATC
>JBLHZE010000194.1:0-4545 GCA_047631015.1 Actinomycetes bacterium | reverse complement strand
GAGGCAGCCCAAACCCGATGACATCCAGGAGGGACTTCAGCCCCAACGCTAGAACGATTCCCGCGCCGAGGCCGATCACCGAGGCCATGACGCCGATTAGTAAGGACTCCAGGGTCAGTGAACGCATAATCTGGGAGCGAGACGCCCCGAGCGCCCGCAGTAAGGCTGACTCCCTGGAACGTTGTGCCACGATGACGGCGAACGTGTTGTAGATACTGAAGCTCGCGACGATCAACGCAATGATGGCAAAGACCAACAGAAAGGTCCGGAAAAAGCCAAGGAAACCATCTTCGATTTGCTGGTTCTGAGCGACGGTCAACTGCTCGCCCGTGATTGCTTCTGCATTCGGCGGCAGGGCCGGCTTCACCGCCGCCAGTAGCGCCGTTTGGGAGATGCCGGATTCACCCTCGAGCAGGATCTGGCTGAGACGACCCGGCTGCCCCAGATACTTCTGGGCATCGGCGAGTGTCAACCCTGCGTAGGACGTGCCACCTAGACTGTCGGCACTACCGAAAGTAGCTACCCCGACAATCGTCACAGGAACGGGATCAGGCACCCGCAGGGTTGTGTCACTGCCGACGGAAAGGTTTCCGTCGGTCGCCGCGCCTTGATCGATGACAATCTCGCCATCCTGGGTTGGTGGCCCACCCGCAACGATTCGATATGGGTTCAGAGCCGGGCTATCAATCCAGTTACCCGCCAACGTGGGTGGGCCTTCGCCTCCAATTGGCTTGCCGTCTGCACCCGATATCTGGCCGACTCCTTGGATATTGGGCTGGGCGGACGCTACCTCGGGCAGATCCCCCAACTGCGTAACGAGCGAATCCGGCAGCGAACCAGATTGGCCACGGGAACCACTGCCGATCGATTTTGAACTCTGAACAACGACGTCAGTTCCGGCGTTCGCTGAGGCGAAAATAGAGTCAAAGCTGGCGCGCATCGTATCGCTGAGTACGAGCGTTCCAGCGAGGAATGCCACGCCAAGAACGACGGCAGTCAGCGTCCCAGCCAGCCGACGTTTGTGTCCGGTGAGGTTCTTAAGCGCGACTCTGAACATGGGCGCTAGATCAAACCTTTCCTAGACTCGGGGTCGGCGAAGCTATCGGGCACCACGGTATCTAGGTGCGCTGGCAGGTCCGCACTGCGGGCAGACCCCGAACCTCCGGCAGTCCGGCTCAGCGCACAGTTGCTGCTTTTCTACCTCGGGGAACGGAAAGATATCCCGGGTATCCAAGGGCGGAATAGTTGAATCCGGTATGACGTTTCCATGACGGAGATAGTTGAAGGTTCAAAGCAACGGAGGTGGCGTTCATGCCCGCAGTAACCGTCGACAATGCGTTGACGCTCCCGCGCGTCGAGACTCCCGACCCACAGACAAACGCGTCCCGACCTGTCGTGTCAGTTACCACGGCACCCAAGGGCTTTGAGGGAGAAGGATTCCCCGTCCGCCGAGCCTTCTCTGGGGTCGATCTCCGCACCTTGGACCCTTTCATCCATATGGACCAAATGGGAGAGGTTGAGTACGCACCCGGCGCACCTAAGGGAACGCCCTGGCATCCCCACAGGGGGTTCGAGACCGTCACCTACATGATCGACGGCGAGATGGAACATGCCGACACTCACGGTGGGGGTGGGCTCATCACCAACGGCGACACACAGTGGATGACTGCCGGCTCCGGGCTCCTGCATATTGAGACACCACCCGAGCACCTCGTGGCAAGCGGTGGGCTATTTCACGGTCTTCAGTTGTGGGTGAACTTGCCGAAAGCGAACAAGTTTCTTGAGCCTCGCTATCAAGATATCCGTGGCAATAATGTTGCCCTACTCACGACGTCAGATGGTGGGGCACTCGTCCGGGTAATCGCCGGCGAGATAGCCGGGTACTCAGGACCCGGCGCTACCCACACACCGATCACATTGATCCACGCCACAATCTTCCCGGGAGCGTCGGTCACCTTGCCCTGGAGCCCAGCCTTCAATGCGCTGGCGTACTCGTTGGCTGGCGCCGGAACGGTTGGCCCGAATGCCCAACCAATAGATTCAGGTCAACTGGCGGTATTCGGTCGCGGGGACACCATCACGATCGCCGCAAACGACACGCAACACGCGCGCCACCATAACCTTGACGTCTTCATTCTGGGCGGACAACCAATCCGTGAACCAGTGGCTATGTACGGCCCGTTTGTGATGAATACCAAGGCGGAGCTCGTACAAGCGTACGAGGACTTCCAGAAGGGGCGCCTGGGCACGATTCCGGCGGTTCATGCCGAAGCGTCTGCACCCACGGAGTAGCCCAGCAACGTTTAGATACCCGCCACTAGGCGGGTATCTAAACGTTGGTAAAGGTTCTTCTAGGCCAACGCCTTCGCTTTGATCTGATCGAACTCTGCATCCGTGATTGTGCCTGCCTTGTGTAGTTCCTTGGCCTTAGCAATCTGATCCGCCGGATCAGTCGCCGAAACCTCGCGAATGTAGGCATCTTGCTGCTTCTTGGCATCAATCATTGCTTCCTGCGTGCGTTCCTGCATTCCACGGCCGCGCACGATCAAGTAGATCAGCGCGGTGATTGGAGTCGCGACGATAAGGAAGAAGATCCAGATTGCTTTGGCCCAGCCACTCATCTCCCGATCACGAAAGATGTCCCCAAAGATGTAGAACAGCACCATGAGGAACATGAACAGGAAGAAGATCCACAGTGTGGTGAGAAAAAAATCGCCGAACGTTTCCATTTAGTGCTTCCCCCAAGGGTGTGAGTCAGACGCGAAATGTCAATGGTACATAAGCCCATCGCGGCCCCCGCCCCGACCAGCAAATCACGCCACAGGCGCAGAATTCCCCTCATACGTCAGCGCCAGTTGCTCGTCCATTGCTTGCCGTCCCACCACATCTGCGAGTCGGTGTCTGGCTGGTACGGATTGGGGTACCACCCCGGCTCGGCCGCGACTCCCGCACCCGTCAGTGCAGCGGGTGGTGATGGATCTGTCGTAGTTCTCGCCGAGCCGTGCCCCCCATCCGCCTGGACACCCCGCGTTCGACCCTTAGCAACTAAGACAATGCCGATGGTGATCAAGAACCCGCCCCCGATACCGAGCATTGCGGCATAGGAGATGACGTCGTTGAGCTGCTCAACCGGATCTGCGATTGCCATCGAACTCGTGGTGTCAGTGACGGTCACGGAGTAGTTGCCGGCCTCGGCGACCCGGAAGCTGGCGATTCCGTTGGCTAGCTGCAGATCTACCGGAGCAGTCACTGGATCTTGCCCATCACAGTAGAGACACGACAGCTCCATGCTCTGAGCGCTGGGGGATGTGACCGACAACTGGTCGACGGTGACGGTACGTTCCTGAGCAACTTGACCAGGGGTAATCGCCCCGCTGTCAGCATCAACGAGCTGAAATACTGACCACGTCCCAGGTGTTAGCGTGACCGACTCAGTGCCGGGTGCCTGCCAGCTAGCGACACTGCCAAAAGCGGACAGAGCAATCGCACCGGCCCCGATCCAGGCAGCAATGCCTAACAGGATTCCGGCAATCCCCCAGACGCGCATCCGCGTCATTGCGGCAGTGGACCTGACTGTTCCATGGTCCGAAGAGTTGCAATGCGGTCCGCTAACGGCGGGTGAGTGTCGAACATGCTCTTTGTCTTACCGTCCAGTGGGGATTCGATCCACACGTGGCTCACAGCCGTCGATCGCGCTTGGACGACAGCGGAGTTTTCATCGAGGGTCTCGAGCGCGCGGCGTAAACCCGTTGGGTTGCGAGTGAAGGCAACTGCTGTCGCATCCGCCAGGGACTCGCGCTTGCGCGACACTGACGAGCGCAACATGAGCGCCGCAAGCGGTGCCAACAACAGCACCGCAATACCGACAATGAGCAGGATCGGGTTGTTGTTGCCGCGCCGAGTCAAGAACGCAACTCGGACTCCGATATCGGCGATGATCGCGACGAGGCCGGCCGTAGTAGCAGCTACCGCCATGACGAGGGTGTCTCGGTTGCCGACGTGGGCCATCTCGTGGGCCGCCACGCCCTGTAGTTCTTCGCGGTCCATTACCTCGAGCATCCCGGTCGTGAAGGCTATGACTGCGTGCTCCGGATTTCGTCCCGTTGCGAAGGCATTCGGGGCTGGGTCATCGACTATTGCCACCGTCGGCATCGGTAGGCCGGCCGCAATACGAACCTCATCTACGACGTTGAAGAGCAGTGGCGCGTCATCGTGGCTGATGACATGGGCTTTGGTCATTTTCAGGACCATCTTGTCGCTGGACCAATATGAACCCCAAACACCGATCAGCGCAATACCTACGGCAATCGGAACAATCCACACAGAACCCACTCCTGCGATCTGGGCGACAGCCCAAATCGCGGCTGCAACGATGATGAACATGAAAAGCAGTAAGATAAACGTCTTGCGCTTGTTCTTGGATTCCTGCACGCGGAACGACACGCTCATGAGAAACCAACATCTGGAGCGAGCCGCTGGCTTTCGTTGGGTACCTCGTAAAAGTCGCGTTTTGTCGCTTTAGCGATTCCGGCAAACAACATTGAC
>JBLHZE010000193.1:0-4592 GCA_047631015.1 Actinomycetes bacterium | reverse complement strand
TTGCAGGCCGCTGACGATGTCGCGGCCTTGGCCGGTTTCTTGATCTCACCGGGCGGTGACTATATTTCCGGTGCGACAGTTGTTGCTGACGGTGGATTCGAGAACTGCTACCCGCTCAATATGTCGTAGCAACGTCACCTTGCGCCGCCCGCGCAGTCGGAGCCTGGGTGGCGATCTTGGCTGGCGGGTCCGCTCGGGTTTCATTCACAGGCCGGATCGTTCTAGGGTGATGCGGTGGTACTTAGCGATCCCGAGGCAACCCGGTCAGAAGCCCGCTACGCCCAACTCGTTGAACGTCTAAGCGAGCAGTACGCGGCGATCCCGGCGGGTAGCCCAGTCCGTTTAATGAAGAAGACCTCCAACCTATTTCGTACCCGTACGAGCGTTAACTCACCTGGCTTAGATGTGGCGGCCTTCGACGGGGTCCTGGCCATTGATGCCGAGAATCAGACGGCTGACGTCTTGGGGATGACGACGTACGAGCACCTCGTTGATGCCACTTTGATGCATGGTCTTATGCCGCTAGTCGTGCCGCAGCTTAAGACCATCACCCTCGGTGGAGCAGTGACCGGACTTGGTATCGAGTCATCGTCATTCCGGGAAGGACTGCCACACGAGTCCGTCCTCGAGATGGACGTCCTCACCGGCAGCGGAGAGATCGTCACCGTCACCTCTGCCCCAGATGATCCAAACCGCGATCTCTATTTAGCGTTCCCAAACTCATATGGTTCCTTGGGATATGCCCTGCGCCTACGTATCGCGCTGATGCCCATCAAGAAGTACGTTCAGGTCCGTCACTTGAGGTATCGATCAGCTGATGACCTGGCGGCGGCCATTGCGCGGATTACTGCCGAGCAGGAGTTGGATGGCCGTCGGGTCGACTTCCTCGACGGGACGGTATTTAGGCGAGATGAGCAGTACCTCACGCTCGGTAGATGGACCGACGAGCTCCCGCCGGGCTACCTGCAACCGAGTAGCTATACGGGGATGGGGATCTTTTACCGATCGATTCAAGAGCGAGCAACCGATGTGCTCACTGCCCGCGACTACATCTGGCGCTGGGACACTGATTGGTTCTGGTGCTCGCGAGCATTCGGTGCGCAGAATCCACTGGTTCGTCGCCTTTGGCCCAAGCAGAAACTGCGGTCCGATGTCTACTGGAAGATCATTGCGCTGGCTCGGCGATTCGATATCAACGGTAAGCAATCACGACTCCTGAATCGGCCTCTACGCGAGGAGGTCATTCAGGACGTCGAAGTTCCCGTCGACCGACTGGCTGAGTTCTTGGAGTTCTTCCATCGAGAGGTCGGGATCACGCCGATTTGGGTGTGCCCGCTCCGCTCCCGGGATGGCCGCACTCGGTGGCCGCTGTACGCCATGAATCCTGAGCTGACCTACGTCAACGTCGGATTCTGGTCAACCGTGCCGCTTCCCCCCGGAGTCGATCCCGCAGCAGGCACTGTCAATCGTCGAATCGAGGAAGAGATCGCCCGCCTTGACGGCCATAAGTCGCTGTACTCGAGTGCCTTCTATCCAGCAGACGAATTCGATCAGCTCTACGGCGGAGAAGAGTATCGACGGATTAAGAGAGAATACGATCCTGAGAATCGACTCACCGCATTATTCGCAAAGGTGGTGCAACGCCGCTAGGCTAATTCCCGAATGCAATCGATGGTCGTTCTTTCGACAACACGAACGCGAAATACCGGGTATAACGTGGAGGTTTTTCATGAAACTGGGCGAGGTTTTTTCGGCGATCGCGGGGCCAGATGCACCCGTTGAGTTCCTAGCATACGACGGGAGCAAGGCAGGTATTCCTGGGTCACCGGTTCGCGTAGAGGTCCAATCCGAGCGTGCCGTCGACCTTGTCATGTCACACCCTGGACAGGTCGGTCTTGCTCGCGCCTATGTCGCCGAGGAGATAGAGATCGTCGGGGATATCTTGGACCTCTTTGAGGCACTGTCCCACGTCCGGCCCGCGACGATAACCTGGCCTACCCGCATCAAACTGGGCCGTGAGTTCGCCCCCTCATTCTTGCGCAATACTGATATTCTGCGCCGCGGCGACGTCCCGCAGGAAGAGACCAAGCTCGACGGGCGCCGCCACTCCAAGATCCGCGACGCCGAGGCAATCAAGCATCACTACGACGTCTCGAATACCTTCTACCGCTGGGTCCTTGGCCCGTCAATGGCCTATACCTGCGCGGTCTTTTCTCACGAGAACTCAACGCTGGAAGAAGCGCAGGAAGAGAAGTTCGATCTAGTCTGCCGAAAGCTCGGTCTAAAGCCCGGGATGCGACTCCTGGATGTCGGGTGCGGCTGGGGCGGAATGGTCCTGCACGCAGCAAAGAACTATGGCGTCGAAGCGATCGGAGTGACCCTGTCGCAGGAGCAGGCACAGTGGGGTCAACAAGCCGTCGTTGATGCGGGTTTAGAGAAGCAGGCGCAGGTCCGGTTCAGCGACTACCGTGATGTTCCCGAATCAGGTTTTGACGCCATCTCGTCGATCGGATTGACCGAGCATATTGGGGAGGACAACTACCCCGCCTACTTCGAATTTCTGCGCAGTAAAGCTCGCCCGCACGCTCGTCTTCTTAACCACTCGATCACTCGCTTTGATGACAACCAAAAGGTTCGCTACCGCAACACCTTCATCAACCGCTATATCTTCCCCGACGGCGAGTTAACCGGACCCGCAAAGATCATGACCGCGATGACAGCCGCCGGTTGGGAAGTTCGCCACGAAGAGAACATTCGAGAGCACTACGCGAAGACCCTTAATGCTTGGCGAAGGAATCTGGAAGACCACTGGGCCGAAGCCGTGGCCGAGGTGGGGATCCGTAAGGCCCGAGTCTGGCGTCTCTATATGGCAGCAGCGGAGTTCGGCTTCATGCAGAACATGATCCAGCTGCACCAGTTCTTGGGCGTGAACACCGATGCAAATGGCATCGCCAACATGCCGCTGCGTCCGGACTTCAGCCCGAGCTAGTCCGTTGGCTGGCGTGCCAAGGCAACGCTACCTAGGCAGAATCATTTACTTCGGCGATCCCATCCGCGAAAGCGCCCACGGTAACCACTTCTCGAAGGCTGCGCTCCAGAAGGAGAACGAGTGGTCGCCATCGAACGTAACGAAGTCAACGTCCATTCCCAGTGACTTCGCGGCCTTGACGAATGCCTGCTCATCGGTGATCAAGTCGTCCTGGTCCTGCTTGCCGATATACAGCTGTCCGGCGACAGTCCGCGATTCTGGCTTGTTTGTGATGACCCACGTTGAGGTGTACGAGTTGACGGTATTGCTCACATTCGCGACTGGTCCAAACAGCGCGGCCATTCCCGTGTCGTAGGTCGGCATCGTGGATCCCGCGAAGTTGCCGAAGAACCCGAACGACGTAGGGTTTCGCAGCGAGATTATCTGTGCGCAATAGCCGCCCATCGAGAGTCCGGCCATCGCTTGATTCTTCGCTCCCGTCAACGTCCGGAAGTTGTTGTTGACGTAGTCGGGAACATCCTCGGCCAGGTAGTCCTGCCAGTTCCCCTGGGCACCGTTGACGCATTCCGTGTCAGCAATGCGGTTATTGGCGGGATTTGGCTGCACGATGATCGTTGGCTGTCCGGCGCCAGCGGAGGTCTGAGCCGTTCGGATCGCGTTGCCACCTAGCGCCCAGTCAGTGAAGTAGCCCGGCGTGCCGGGGATCAGATACACGACCGGGAACCTGGTTACAGGTTTCTCGAAGTATTGCGGCGGAAACCAGATCAGCGCATCAGAGGCATCGATCCCGCTCTTAGTTCCGGGGATTGTCGTCTGGGCAGAGATTCCGTGTAAGTATCGCCCCTTCGTGTTCTGGAGGTCCTCGACACTGGCTGTCGGGAACGGGTAGTCGCCGTATAGGTCCCCCATTCGGTTGTACAGCCCGAAGTGGACGTTCACTGCTGCGAGCGTTCCGAGCAGGATGATGGGTAGAACCAGGGGTAGCGGCCAGAAGTACCAGCGCTTGTGTTTGCGTCCGCGCCGCCAACACCAAATCCCGGTGAGGATGATCAGTAGGACGAATAAGTAGACAGTCCAGTCCTTGTTGATATCGATGTTGTCGAACCACGAACCCAAAGATCCAATCAGGGTGACCGGTCCGACAGACTCCATCTGATCAGTTTCTCCCAGCGCGCATGCCGTCTGACACCCGCCCGACAGAGACGGGAGCGAGGATCGCGCACCGGAGTATGGCAGGCTGCACCACATGAACGGCAGTGTGACGGCACGTGACCTCGAGCAAGCACAACCGGTACCCGAACCCGAATACAAGCATACTGGCGCCTTTCTGGAGATGCTCATCTCGAGCGCGATTGGGCTGGTTGCTTCCCTTGTTCTTTCCATCGAAGCGGTCACCTTGGCTGCGAATCCAGATGCCGTTTTGGCATGCGATATCTCCGCAAAGATTTCCTGTGGAGCAGTCGGAGTCTCCTGGCAATCCGAGGTCTTGGGCTTTCCAAACGCGTTCCTCGGCCTCATCGCCGAAGCGGTCGTGATTACTGTTGCGGTGGCCGCGCTGGGCGGTGTCAAGTTTCCTCGCTGGTTCATGCTGGCGGCGCAGTGT
>JBLHZE010000192.1:0-4604 GCA_047631015.1 Actinomycetes bacterium | reverse complement strand
GGGATAACGCTCAGTGAACTGGCGCACGAACCAGCCCACGAGGACACCCAGCCCATAGCCGATCGCAATTGCTACGCCGGTAACCAAACCTTGAACGATCCCAGATCGCGGCAAGAGCGAGGGCGTCAGGGACAACAGCATTACGACCCAAGCACCAACCGCAGCAGCGAACGGGATTTGGTACCACCGACGGTTAGCTTTGGGCGGGGAGTCTTCACGTGGCTCAGCTGAGTCCTCAGCCCGACCTGGTGAATCCGATATCGACTCGCTCGTAACCATTCCGGCCTCCCCGCTAAAGCAACTGCTTTTTCACACTGTTGTCGCGTCAACTATTACGTCAACGTCAAAGTATGCGTCGTGCAACTCAGCAGATTTTCCGCAGGTCGTACACGAGGGAGACGACGGCCAAGCGGGACTCAATCCTCGAGGCGCAATTCGCTGACCAAAAGTCACGAATTGAGTGAGGCCCCATCCGCATAGGGTGGAGCCTCACTCAATGCAGGTGCGCGACCGACTCAAGCGGAGACGAGACCAAACTGGACTGAGCTACTTTGTCGTATTCGATCTCGCGAACAACTATGCCAACCCGGGCGGGGCGCTCCCGGCACTACCCGGCGGCGAGTTCCTCCCACAGTACGGCGGCATTCGAAGTCCGCACTACGCATGGTGGCGATATGACGATGGTTTTGAAGAGATGTATGACCTGAGGAACGATCCCTACCAGCTGGTATCTGTATCGTCTGACCCGGCGTACGCCCATATCCGCAACCGCATGATTGCCAAGTGGGAGCGATTGCGCGACTGCTCGGGCAAGACATGCAAGAAGCGGAGCCGCACCAAATCGCCGCTTTGACCGTCCACGTCGTCGAGGCGCGCTGCGCCTTAGATTTCCTTAGGACAGCGGTTCCGGTGATCGCTCTCTTAGAGGTCCCGCGCTCGTGATCGGTGAGGCGTGGTGGGAGGTAATGCGGATGTTGAACCGACGATGTGCGCGGATCGATCGTGTGGTCGTATGAATGGGTCCACATCCCAGCAGTTCGAGGGGCTCTGCCGCCCTTCACTCTGAAGGCGTGTGACACATGAGCACCGTCAACGGGTTTTCGGCTGGTGACACGCTCCCTCACTGAGTAGATCGTTTAGTCCGCTCGAACCCGAGCTTCGGTTTGATTCTTCTGGCGAGTTCACTCAGATTCAGCCGTGTTGGTGCTTTTTGAGCTGGTTTTGTAGGGCGAGAGCAGGGCGGTCCCTGGTCGGCGTCCAGCGCAGATGTCACCGCGCTAGAGACCCGCCATAGTGCAGCTACGGCATATGCTGGTATCAAACTCGGTCCATCGCGCGGGTCAAACAACGTGTCTGGACTGGTGGCGTAGTCCTTCATTCGTGGGGTGTTCCATGCCGAGATGTCAGCTAGGACCTGGAAGTCACCGCTGAGGAGACCATCGACAATTTCACGTTGGATCGCCCTAATCTGCGGCAGTAACCTGTCCGGCAGGACTGGCTTAGATTCAGTGGGCCGGGGCTCGACATCCCTGACTTCTCGCTGAAATTGGCTACCTATTCGGGCGTGGCCTTTCGCTGGTAGCTCTCCGGACTCAACGAGCAGGTTTCGTTGCCGCAGCAACTCTGTTTCGGACGCCGTCATTCCCAGATTCCTGTCAACTACTGGTAACACTCCCGGCGGCATACCCAGTAGGGATCCGACACAGTCGACTACATCGATCCCGGGTAGGTCGATGGGCAAAATGTACACGTTGTGTTCGCCAACTACCTGCCCCCAACGCTTGGCAAGTTCGTCGATGCGTTGCCCGTTCCATATGGGGTCGGTCTCGTCGTTCAACCGATCAACAACCCATGTTTCCAAAGTTTGAGTGAGACCTCGACGCTTTACCAGTTGCTGCCAAAGGCTCGGCAGCGCCCCTGAGAGTCGTCTGGCCGTGATCAACACACTTACGCGGTCCCCGCCAAGGGCGGCAACCACTTTGCGGGCGTCTTCGACACTAACTCTTTCCAGCTTCTCGTTGGAGGCGAAACACCGCCCCTGCCAGCCAGCTACCTCGGCCGACACCTGCGACCACTGTTCGTTTCCGACGATATCCAGGCCGACGATATTCAGGTCGTCCATCGTGAAATTCGGGATGTTCTTTTTGCGATGCGCGGTATTTGGATACAGCACACCATGATCTTTGGCTACTTGGCGGCCCGCCGCGAACGCAATCTGGATCGTGGTGGTGGCTGTCTTCCGCGGGCCGATATGGAGCAGAACACCGCTACTTGGGATAACTGCTCCCGGAGTCTGCGGCAATGAAGCATCTCTATGACCCACACATCGACCGTGTCATGGAAAACGTTGAACTACAAGCCCCCTCGACCCCGCAGGTCACCCGTTCTGCCTGCTCCCAGGAGTGATCTTCACACTCTGAGACATGCCACCCCTCAATCCGTTCCAACACCGAGCAATAGTCGCCAGGCCAAACTGCCGTTCAGCAGATCAACCGTCGCGACCGAAACTCCACGCTTGAATTCGGGTTCGACCGTTTCTGGTCGGCGCGACGTCGGTGGCGACAAAGGGTCACGTCCGGTTTCGGTCACCCAAGGTCGGCGGTGAGAAACGTCCCTTTTTGTGTACTTTCCACGGGAGCCTTGCCCCGCACTGATCATCTCCGGCGTGAGATTGGCCGGGTTCTGGGTATTACCCGGCCGACAGCAAGACCCTCACAGTGACGCCGACGTACTGGCTGTCAACTGGGCGAGCACGCCTCGGAACGCTCCCGTGGTTTCCTGCGCAAACAACGAATGGTGCTGCCATCTGCTGATGGTTGGCCCTGCCGCTGGACATCTTCTGAAGCAGATGCTTGCTATGGGAAATCACAAAACGCGCACGCGTTTTCACCCTGGAGTGCAAAGGCTTGGGCTGTGAAGCTCGCGCTGGATACTGGGCGCGCCGCATGCCTGACTTAGTACTGTGACCGCTGATGGGGCGTCCAGATTTCTCACTGCTGCACGGACCAAGCCCGTGCTGCTCGACCTCGGCCAGGCAGGTGCGTTCGAACATCGCACCATGGGACGAACGCGTTCAGCATGGTTGATGCCCTCCTACAACTGCCTCTAGGAGGAACTCCGGGGAGATCGGCGAGGCGACTGCCGCCCGACGGACACGTCGCCTGGATGCGCGATGCGCTGACCACCTGTTTTGGACCGTGATCAAGTGATCATCGCGATCGAAGAGATGACTCCTTCAACACTCCGGTGCCTAGGACTTCGACCACCACAAATCGAGGAGTTCTGGCCGGAACTGGTGCCCATGATCCGGAGGCTACCGCCTTCGACCCCTGTTGATCTTGCTGGTCCAAAGGTCCGGTATTGGCTGATAGCTACCCGTCAGCTCGTCCCGAACTCGCGAGCCGGGAACATAGTCACGGGGTCGCCAACACCCGCATTACGTTGAGGATTCAGTAACCCAGAACAACCCGCCGTAGAGGACGCACGTCGACGACATCCATATTGGCCAGGCGCGCAGCCTCTACCCCTTCGTCGCTGTCCTCATAAACCAGGCATTCATTGGGCGCAACGTCGAGCAGACTCGCGGCCTTCAGGAATATTTCAGGACTTGGCTTGCCATCGCTGACGTCGTCGCGTGTGACGATTGCATTGAACGCTGATCGATAGCCGCGCGCATTAAGTGTGGCCATCAAGCAGTGACCATCCCCGCCCGAGGCGACCGCCATCTTCAGTCGCCCTTGATTCCGGTCGATCAAGTCCCGCATATAATCGAGTTAACATCGGCAACGCGGTTGAGAAACAACGCATTGCGCCGGTCCTCGATCAAGCCAGGATCCGCGAGCTTTCCTTGCTCGGCGGCGACAAGACGAATCGCATCTGCAGTTGAGGTGCCCGTGTGGCTGTCGAACCACTCACGATCAAGCCTCAAATCATGACCTGCCATCGCTTCGCACAACACCTCGAAATTCACACCCTGACTGTCCGCGACCGTGCCGTCCCAGTCGAAGAGCAGCGCAGAATACTTGGAGCAGGAACGAGGTCCTCCAAAACTTCAGCCCGGTTCACGCTCGACTCGTTCATCCGAGAATCCTCGCAGTCGAACGAGGCAGTGCGCAACTCGCATAAGCGAAGTACACGCTGCAGTGCATAGCGACAGCACAACACCACTTGGTTACCCCCCCCAGCCGCCAGGTCGAACTCCAATAACTCGTGCCGACTTAGCGCGACCGATACTCGCGCTGAAATCTGGGTGGAGGCGTTTCTAACCGCCGTGGCGATCGCGGCGACAAACGTGTCAGGTCGGTTTCTCCAGGGCTCTGCGAACGGTGGAGCGGCCGACATTGAGCGCCGCTGAGATCACGGTGTACGTTGCGCCGCCCGCGTGCATGGCACGGGCGGCTTCCACCTTCTCCACCGTCATCACCGTTGGCCGACCCCCAACGTGGCCCCTGGCTCTGGCTGCAGCGAGCCCTGCTCGGGTTCGTTCCGAGAGCAGTCGGCGTTCCATCTGAGCCAAAGCGGCAAAGATATGGAACACCAGCTCCCCACCAGGCGTCGAGGTGTCGATCGCTTCGGTCAGTGATCGAAGCTGGATATCCCGATCC
>JBLHZE010000191.1:0-4607 GCA_047631015.1 Actinomycetes bacterium | reverse complement strand
GTTGGCAGCGTCGTCACAGCGGTCTTCACCTCGGGTATTGGCCAACTAGGGCTGGCACCGGAGGTCGCGCAACGCGCCGAGCGTTCCCTAGGCGCAGCCACCGAGACGGCTCAAACCGTGCCATCAGCGATGAGCGCTGAACTCCTTAACGGTGCGGCCTTAGCATTCGAACAGGCCGCGCGTACCGGCTTCCTGATTGCAGCGGCGTTGACTATCCTGAGCGCGAGCTTGACACTCTTCGCGGTGAAGAACCCCCTCGCTCCCGTGACTGAGCAGGCTGCTGATCAGTCCCATGGGAGTAGCGGATAGCAGGCTGACCACTAGTTGTACCTGTTCCTTGGGCACTAACATTGACCATTCGGCAGTCTCGGCCACCTTCGTCGACATCAAATACGCAACCATAAGGTGTGGACTTCGGTTGGGTGGCCGAGACACTGACCCGAGTTGCCCCGATCCTTGCGTTTCTCGTCGCGATCACAGTTGTCGCGGAGCTTGCCGATCGTGCTGGGGTTTTTATGGCAGCAAGCTCGTTAACCACGCGACTCGGGGGAGGGTCGGTAGGCCGCCTGTGGCTGATCATCTGCGTCCTCGCTGTGTTGTGCACCGCAGTCCTGTCGCTGGACACGACCGCAGTGTTGCTGACCCCAGTTGTGCTCGTCACCGCGCGAAGGCTCGGAATCGCGCCATGGCCGTTTGCCCTCGCAACAGTGTGGTTGGCGAATACCGCATCTTTGGTCTTGCCCGTATCTAATTTGACCAACCTCCTGCTTATCGATCAGTTGGACTGGTCGGTCTTTGACTACCTGTCACGGATGTGGTTTCCGGCGGCGGTAGCCATCGTTGTGTCGGTTGGGGTTCTGTGGCTGCTATTACGCGCAAGTTTGGTGGGACGCTTTGGCACCCCAACCCAAGCAAAACCGAACGATCGAGTCCTCTTCGTCATCGCAACCGCCACCTGCCTCGCGGTTGGCCCACTCTTTGTCGCAGGCGTGGAACCCTGGATAGTGGCCACCGGTGCCGCCAGCCTGTTGCTGGCAGCGTTCGCCATTCGCGCTCGAGGCGAGTTGAAGTGGGCGCTCGCGCCGTGGCAACTTGTGGTGTTCACCATCCTGCTCTTCTTAGCCGTCGGCTTATTGCAGCAACTTCGACTGCTGGACTGGCTCGCCGACGTTGCCGGTACTGGCACTGGTCTGGTCGACTTGCTGAGGATGGCCGGGACTGGCGCAGTGGCAAGCAATGTGATCAACAATCTGCCTGCATATGTTGCGTTAGAACCCGTCGCTTCAGACTCCTCTGATCGGCTGCTAGCACTGCTGATCGGCACCAACCTGGGGCCGCTCATCACCTTGTGGGCATCTCTGGCGACACTGTTGTGGCGGGACAGGTGTCGAACCGAGAATGTCGTGGTGTCTGCTCGCCGTTTTGCTTCGGTCGGCATGGTGGGCGTCCCAGTCCTGTTGGTTGCGACTAGCGGGGCCCTTTGGTTGACGATCTAGCACCGGCGGAACTGAACACGATCAGATTCAAAACCAAAGCTGAGAAGCCGTATCCACCACTGCGTATGCCAGTTTTGACCCTGGTTTTCGGGGTCAAATCAAGGTGGGATCCCATCTTGATTTGCGCTGCGGCCTCAGCGCACTGATCACATTGCCAGCTGTTTTTGCGACTATCATCATATATGTCGTCAAAGTGCAGGCGGCCAAGTCTCAGATCGTGGCAGCCGTCGGTGAGTCGGCACCACCGGCTTGATGGCTGGTGGCCTGCCAGCTAGCTAGCTCGTCTCCGAGTCAGCCTTCGCGGACGAAGTTCGGCATTTATTTCGGCCTTTGCTAGCTCTGCGGGGTCACGCAGTGTGGGATTCCGAAATACTTTTCGTAGGCTCCTGTGGGCTCAAACCATTGTGGGATTCCACAGTGATCTCGTCTCTTCACTCCCAGACCTTGGACAGCTTTTTTAGGATTAGTGCATTGGTTAATTTCGACGGATTTTGGATTAACCAGCTCTAGCGCAGGAATCAGCAGCCGAGCAGCCAAAGCGGTGGCGGTCAGTCTCATCACGCAATACGCCGACCACCCGCTGGCTAAGACTCACGGCGTTCAGCGGACGGTTCGGGTGGTGGCTTCCAGACTGCGGCTCTGAACCCTGGCTAACCCTTGATTCTTGACGAAGTCTTGCACGTGATCCGGGAACAATCCCAGCAGGTAGACAGCCTTAGAACCGCCACCCGCGATATAGCGGGACCTTGGGCGCTTCGCTTGCAAGGCGTGAGCCACTAAGTCGGCCACGAGTTGCGGATCAGTCTTGGGGCTGTTTGCCATGTGAGCCTGGATACCCAAAAAGAACTCTGCCATGGCCCGCTGCCCTGGGTAGGGACCATCGTCTGGAATCTGGCTCGTGTTCATTTTGCCCTCCATGGCGCTACTAATCGCTGCCGGTTGAAGGATGACCACTTTGACGCCGAGCGGACCTACCTCGATACGCAGGGAGTCAGCCCATCCCTCAAGCGCGCATTTCGCAGCCGCATATCCCGCGTTGAAAGGTAAGACCGTGTGGGTCATCAACGCGGAGTTGATGACGACCCGACCGCGGTCGGGTCGCAGATACGGCAACATCGCCCGTATGAAACGAACCGCGCCGAAGTGGTCCACGGCCATAACTCGCTCCTGGGTTTCCATCGGGCAACCCTCGCTGGAGAGGTCCCCAACGTACTGCGCGATCCCCGCGTTACTGAACACCCCAGCGATCCGATTCCCCAGCTGGCGCAATTCGGCCACCTCATTGGCGACCCCCTGAACGTCGGCCTCCACTGTCACATCGAGTTGCACTGGTCGCATCTGGTCTGGCCGATTAGCCGCCTCCACCAATCGTCGTCCGTCAGCCTCCTTCCGGACACCGGCAAGAACCGTGTACCCAAGTCGGTTTAGGTACTGGGCAGTGGCCGCTCCCATCCCGGTCGAGGCACCACTAATCACTACCAATTCGCGAGACGAGACAGATCTAGCTTTTGACCTCATCAACCCACTATGGAAGCGGGGGCACGGTGATGCCACGCGGGGAGCGATCTTTGACTTTTTTAGCAACTGGATATGACGAGTCGCGGCTAATGCCGACGTGACGGCGTATACGCAATACCGTGGCAAACCAAGCTATTATCGTTCTCGAACGCAAGACCATAGAGTGTGAGCACCCGTGACCAGCCTGCGCTATTTCCGATAAATGACGGACAAAGCGCCTGACGTTGCTTAGGAGTACTTCTCAGTGCCAGCCCGATTAATTCATGCCGGGGGCAGCGTCGTTACCGCTAGCGCGCTTAGCGCTTTCGGGAGTGCGATGGCACTTTTCGCGTTCGCGTGGCTGTCTTACGAAATATCAGGTGTGCTCCTGGTGGCGATCATCATCGTTTCGGCCGGATCTATACCGGCTGTCCTGCTGATGCGGATGGGTTTTCGATTAGCGGAGCGTCTCGATCCCACCGTCGTCGCAGCTTCCTCGATCGCAATTTTCGCGGTCGGAATCGTCCTGCTCGCTTGGCTGTTGTGGCTTGGATACGTGTCGATCTGGCTCCTCCTGTTCGCCTCACTGGTGACCGGGGCAGTCACGGCGTTCTATACCCCCGCGTTCAACCTCGTCCTCCGCTCCACGGCCGAGGACGGGAAACTGGATGAGCTCGATGCCTCATTGGCCGCTTGGGCGGCTTTCGCCACTGCGGCTGGACTGATCACGGGGGGATTACTTTTCAACTGGGTCGGTGCGCCGGGGATTTTCATTATTTTTGGAGTTAGCTACGTGCCACTGATGGTCGTTGTTCTGCGGCTTCCGCGTGTTGGGAAGGCGGAACAGCACAACGGCGATGCGCTGTTGGAATCAGTGTCAGAAATGAAGCTACGGGCGACGGTCACCCTCATCGCAGAAACCCCGCTGCTGCGGCACGTTTTCACCTTGACCATCATCTTCCAGCTACTAGCGTGGCCATTGACGAGATCGTTTCACCATGTTGCCGACGTCGTACTCGCAAACCCTGTGGCTTTTGCCGCACTGCTGTTGTCGTTTCAGCTCGGATTGATGGCGGTGTGGCCAGTGATGAAACGCGCGAACAGTAATCTCAGCTATTCGGCAATGGCGCTGCGGGCCGCAGCCGTATTAGCGGCGGTACTTGTGCTTGTAGCAGTCTCGGGATTGCTTCCTTCCGGGATACTGCAGTTAGTTTCGATCATGATTATTCTTATACCGTTTGGGCTTGCAGTCAGTCTGGCTGCCGCTTTGCTACAGGCCTGTATGCAACTGGGGGCTCCTGATGTAAAGGAGCCGACGGTGTTAGCGATGTACGCCGGATTAGCCACTCTTACCGGGATGATAGGCGGCATCCTGCTGGGGCATGCGACGGCGTTCATTTCCATCTGGGTCGTCTTGGCAGCCGACGCTATTGTCCTCGCGGTTCTGATCGCTGTCGCCTACCGCAAAAAATGGTTCGCTGACCTCGACTCTGTAGCAAAGTCCGGCGGTGAGCACCCACACGACACTGTTCTCCGACATCACCAGGCCCGTAATCGACACTCGCACGGACTTGCCGTTGCCCATGCGGGCGCTGTCGCGGCACCGCTACGCGC
>JBLHZE010000190.1:0-4623 GCA_047631015.1 Actinomycetes bacterium | reverse complement strand
TAAGCCGCGATTCGCGGTGATGGTGGCGCTGGTCGAGAACGGCGCGACAATCGGAGGGTGGATCTGGCAGCCAGTCGACACGGTGATGTACACCGCAACAGCGAGCGGTGGGGCAGCGATTAATGGGAACGGGATCGCGATCCCGAGTGGCGGTCAGGAATCGCCAGACTTCAGCCAGATGACGGGGGATGTCCGCACATCCTTCTTTGATCTTTCGACAAAGACGGATGTGGAGAATCGCATTAGTAAGGCACGCAGTCGTCCCAATATTCGGGTTAACAAAGGCGGGGCATGCGGATACGTGTACCCGGATCTCGTATCGGGTCGGCTCGACTATGCCGTTTTCAGCCGCCAGTATCCGTGGGATCATGCTCCGGGGTCCTTAATCCTGGAACAAGCTGGAGGAGCCGTACGCGATCTGGATGGGGAGAAATACGACCCCACGCGAACCTCTTTTGGGCTACTTGCGACGGCGCGGGAACGGGATTGGGAGAGCGTTTACGCCCAACTCTTCGGTTAGGCTACGGGTGAACAACGCGAGATACGCGACGAGATGACAGGTGGCCCGATGACCGAGGTAGTCGACAATCGTCCCGAGCAGCGCTTTGAAGCCGCGGTTGACGGCGTGACTGTCGGAACGCTGGATTACGTGGTGGACGGCAATGTGCTGGTCACCACTCACACGATCGTGTCCCGTGACTACGAGCGACGTGGGGTCGGTTCGCAACTGGCGGCGGCGGTGTTGGTGAGTGCTCGCGACCAGGATCTGCGCGTTCGACCGGAGTGTTCTTTCATTGCTCGATACATTGTGAAACACCCCGAATTTGCCGGGCTCCTTGAAGCGTGAACTGTCAGAGAATTATCTGAGCTGCCCCGCATAATCGCGCAAGATTAGTCACTAGTAACGGGGGCCGAGTGCTTCACATTCACCGCAGTGATCGGGCCGATCCCTTACTTGCTGTGTTGACTGACGTTGTGAGTGAGCCGACTGTGGATGCGTTGGTCCCCGAGATTGTCTGCGTACCAAGTCGCGGAATTGAACGATGGATCTCGCAAGGTATCGCGACCAAATTGGGTGTTAGTGCGAACACCCGATATCCCTCTCCGCAGGCCCTCGTCGAGCAAGTGATCGCTGAGTCGACTGGCCGTGACCGAGTAGATGATCCGTGGGTGAATGGGCAGCTCCTCTGGGGTATCGGTACGGCGATCGATGCACACATGGGCAGCTCATGGCTGCATCTGGTAGCGAGCCAGATCAACCAAGGTCAGATCACATTCAGTGGCGGAGAAGGACGCTCACGGACAGATCGGGTAGCAACATTCCAATACATCCGCGATCTTTTTGCTACCTACCACTGGATGCGACCAGAGATGGTCTTGGCATGGCGCGACGGGCACGATGTTGGGCCCACCGGCGAACCGCTAGCGCCGCGCAGTAGGTGGCAGCCGAGACTGTGGCGAGAGGTACGTGATCGCCTTGCGTTGCCGAGTCCACCTGAGTTGTTGGCCCAGGCCAACGACCTACCTACGCGAATCAGTGCCTTCGGTTTAACTCGTCTGCCAAGTAGTGTCTTGTCTGTATTGGCCGCGATATCGGTACATCGTGATGTGCACCTATTCGCGCTCCACCCCTCGAACGTGCTGTGGCGGGATGTCGCCGCTGAACTGAGCGGCACAGATTCCGGCCAGCACCGGCGGACCAGAGACTCAGATCTGACGGCCGTATTGGCGCACAACTCGATGCTCGCGTCGTGGGGCCGAGATTCGCGCGAGCTACAACTGGTTCTGGATTCGGTCACGGTCCCCACCGGCGATCACTATTACCCGGTTCCGGAAATCGCTCGCGACGACGGTGTCAGTAGGACACTGGGACGGCTACAGCGAGCTATTCGACTCAATCGGCCCGACGACGGCACCGATGCGGAGTTACCCGAGAGCTCGGGCCCGCTGAGTGGGACCTCGACCGCAGCCGCTAGCGACAGTTCCTTGCAGATTCATTCCTGCCATGGGCCAGTGCGCCAGGTCGAAGTTCTGAGGGATGCGATCCTGCATCAGTTGCGAGATGACCCAACTCTGGAACCGCGGGACATTGTCATTATGTGTCCGGATGTCGAGACGTTCGCGCCGCATATCAGTGCGGTATTCGGGGAGTTTCCGCAGCTTCGGGTGCGGATCGCGGATCAGTCCGTGTTGACGACGAATCCGATGATCTCTGCCGTTATGGACCTGCTTGACCTCGCTGACTCGCGCTGTACCGCCACTGAGGTCATGAGCTTCCTGCATCTTGGACCAGTCAAGACCAGATTCGAGCTGACTGATGATGGACTCGACCGACTCGAGAACTGGGTGGTCGAATCTGGCGTTCGCTGGGGGCTGGACGCCCGCCACAGAAGCCGTTGGGGCCTCGTCGGCATTACTGCGAATACGTGGGAGTCGGGTCTGAATCGCATCCTGGCGGGGGTGGTGATGGCCGACGAGGATCAGCGATTGATTGGCTCCGTGCGTCCACTCGACGACGTGCCGAGTGCTGACATTGACCTCGCTGGGCAGTTGGCGGAGTTTTACTCCCGGCTGCGATACCTGGTCGATTCGCTGTCGACTTCGTTCGAGGTGGGTGAGGGGCTGGCGCTGCTGCGTGTGGCAAGTGAGGAGTTGATGGCAGCTGTTGGGCCGCAGGAATGGCAATCGATCGCGCTTCGTCACTTGTTAGATGAGCTCGAGTTGCAGACCGGTTCCATCGGCCTGCGGTCGCGCGTCACGCTTAATGAGTTCCGTGATCTCGTGAGCGAGAAGCTGTCAGTTAAGCCAACCCGAACGAACTTCCGCAGTGGAGATATCACGGTGTGCACTCTGACGCCGATGCGGTCAGTTCCACATCGTGTCGTCGCATTGTTGGGTCTAGATGATGGTGTCTTCCCTCGCAAAGGGAAGGCGCGGGGAGACGATCTCACGCGGATCGAGGCCCTCGTCGGGGATCACGACATCAGAGCTGAGGATCGGCAGCTCCTGCTGGATGCCGTGCTTGCTGCCCAGGATGCACTGATCATCACCTATTCGGGTCGCAGCGAACGGACTAATGAGTGTCTGGCTCCCGCCGTCCCGTTGGCTGAGCTCATGACCTCTCTGCGTTACGCGACTGGTGCGGACAACGATGCTGATGTCGTCATTTCACACCCACTCCAGGCTTTTGATCGACGCAACTTCGAGGTCGGAGCGCTCCTGCAGAACCGCAGTTGGGGATTCGACCGGGCCGCCTTTCGCGGGGCAGAGCGGGTCGGCACTGTGGTGGAGCAGCGCCCGCCATTTTGGACGGGAACGGCGACTGCCAGCGAGGCTGATTCGGTATCGGTCGACGAGCTCGTGCGGTTCTTCCAGCACCCGGTCAAAGAGTTCGTCGTTCGGCGTCTCAATCTGCGGCTACAAGACTTCGAACATGACGTTATGGATGAGATGTCCTTGGAGCTTGGACACCTTGAGCTCTGGGCAGCCTCGCAGCGCCTGTTGGAGGCCGTAACAAATATTGAAGATGAGTCGTCGGTAACGCATATGGGGCTGCGGTGGATGAATGCTGAGATGGCGGCCGGAACGCTTCCTCCAGGTGGACTCGCAACGGAAAAGATTCGTGCCGCGTATCCGGAGGTTATGGAGATTGCCCGGCAGACGCGGCACATGCGAGCTGGTCACGATGTAACAAGTCGTGCGGTTCGAGTTCAGACCGGAACCGGGGCGCTTGTTTACGGCAGCGTAGGTAATGTGTGCGGTACTCGCATTGTGGATTCTTCTTTCTCCCGACTCCAGGAAAGATCGAGTACACGCGCGAAGCCAAGAATTGCCGCCTGGATCAGGCTGGTTGCGCTGGCGGCGAGCTACCCAGACGAGGACTTTACGGCAGCGGTCGTGGGACGTGGTAAATCGGGTTCATCCGGTTCCGCCGTCGCGATGACCCTACTTTCTGCCCCAGAACAGGCGGCCTCAATTCTCGCCGCACTGGTTGAGGTCTATCGGGCAGGGATGGCCGAACCGCTCCCGTTCTTCGCCGAGTCTGCCCAGGCATTCGCCGCGCAAGGCGGAGAGACGGTCAATCGTGTGCGAGGTGCCTGGGAGTCAACATTTTATTGGTCGAAGGAAGACCAGGACCCCTATATAGCGACGGTCTTTCCAGATGTCAGCGCCGAGGACTTGTGCAAAAATCCGCGATTTGTCGAGTTAGCGAGCACGTTCTGGGATCCACTGTTTGCACACGATGAGACTCGTGCGGTGAGGTAGAGATGATTGACGACGCAGCAAAAAAGTCCCAGCAGTCGGGGGGCTTTTCGATCAGAGGTGCTCTTCCAACTCCCGGTGTCACGATGCTCGAGGCAAGCGCCGGGACAGGGAAGACGTACGCAATCGCCGCGCTTGTGGCACGCTACGTGGCAGCGGGCACGGAGATCGGGGATCTGCTGATCATCACCTTCACAGTCGCGGCAACAGGAGAGTTGCGGAAGCGAATAAGAGACCGACTGGTTGACTGCGTAGAGCAGTTGCGGCACCGGCTCACGAGCGGGATTACCGAGCCAGCTGCGGATGATGTGCTCGCCGTACTCGCAGAGGGGTCACCCGCGCAGGTGCGCGAACGCATCG
>JBLHZE010000189.1:0-4627 GCA_047631015.1 Actinomycetes bacterium | reverse complement strand
GCAACCCGGCGCTCCCCCTCGCGAGTCTCTGTCGGCACAAATAGCTTCACCTAAGCCCACCTCCAGTCATTCGGCTGACCATAGAGGGCAACGTTTTAGCGAATATCACTCGCCCCCGAAGTTTGTGACGCATCCAAAACACCTCAAGTCGCCTAGCCGCGGGGTAAATCACTACTTCTTGCCCCAAATTTCGTCGCTACTCAGCCCGCTCATTCACCGACATTCCCGTCAGTTTCTCCCCGGCAGCGGCGTGGCATCTGGCCCCCATCTCCGGCTCGTTTGTTCCTTCCCGCACCAAGCGCGCGCCGCTGCGCTGACAACTAGGCTGGGGCTGTCATTCTGTTTAGATGCCTCGCCCCTATCGCCCCTCCCGTCATTTCGCCGTATCGATCGCCGTAATCAGTGCGCTTGGCCTCGCGCTCGCCGGGTGTTCCTCAGCTACCGACACCTCCAGCGACTCAGCGTCGCCTTCAAACGAGCAGAACGAAAGTGCTCAACCAACGGGTACTCCAGTGACGTTTAAGACCACGGCCACTTCTGTTCGATCATGGCTCGACGTTGTCGGTAAGAAGAACGCTGACGAACAGACCTACGGCTTCAATGTCCTTGAGGGAACGACGCGAATCAATGACGTCCTTGTCCGGGTCCGCAACCTGGGGACCGTCGACTACACCAACGGCAGTGGCAAGTTCGGCGGCTTCGTTGAGTTGGTCTGGAGTGACGGAACCACTCTCGGAATGCGACAGGACGGAACTGCGACCTTCGACGAAGAGAAGGAGAAGACCTCATTCGAGGCCGACCTTAATGTGATCGATGGTTCCGGGACCGCCGCTGGAACGTCCGGATCTGGGAGTTGGACCGGCACGAGAAAGACGTCACTGGGTGGTGCAGTCACAATGAAGGTCCGCCTTAACCTCGTCAACGCACCGAAGCTCATCACTGGTGAGGACAACTCGCGGAACCCACAACCGACGCAATCTTATTCAGCGACAATCGCTCCTTAGTAGCAAGATCTGGCAAGCCGCGCTGCGGTCAAAAGCCCGGGAGTCTTCCTAGAGGTCCAACCGTCGCGGTACGGTCGAGCGGTGACCAGCTCGCCGACTCCTCAACGAGCATCACGAACCCGTTGGCGGACTCAGTCGGGGTCTCCCCTGCGGGCACACCTGCACCGTGCGGCACTACCCGCAATCGCTGCGGTTGCGCTTACCCCGGTACTCGCAGGTTGCGGGAGCGGCGGCCTCCCCAGCGTGGATCCGTTTGCCTCCGAGGCGCTCAACAATGTGGAGATACCGCTAGATGTGCCGATCATCAACGGTTTTCAGCCCTACCTAACCCTTGATGTCTCCGTCGGGGATGCCGACCCGGTGCCAATGTTGGTCGATACTGCGTCCCCTGGGATGAGGATTCTCAAGACGAAGATCGACAAGCGGCAGGTTACGCGCACCTCGACCCCGGTCACTGCCCAGTTCGTTGATGGAACCACGTTCGACGGGGTGGAGGCCAAGGCCGTCATCAGCTTTGGTGGGGTGCAAACAGCCGAGCCGATCACCTTCCAACTGATCACAAAAGTCAGCTGTCAACCACAGTTTCCTGACTGCGCGGGAGCTGGCGGCCTGAAGGCATATAGCAAGGCACAGAGCTTCGCGGGGATCTTCGGCATCGGGCTCTACAGTGCCCCTGTCTATAGCCCGCTGAGCCAGCTCAAGGGTGGAGCGGCGAGCTCGTTCAGCATCACCTCGAATCCAAAGGCGGGATCCGCAACCCTCACTCTGAACTCACTTCCCAGCGGACCAGCGACGGCATATCCGGTCCCCAAATGGTCCGAACCCCTGCCGAATGGGGTTCCGGCATGGGCCAGTAACGAAGCAAATGGGTGCTGGGCCTTCGGTACAGACCCCCCGAAATGTCTCCCCACCGCCTTTGACACCGGCTCCCCATTTTTACTCGTGAGCGAGGCCGTGCCCGGTTCCCCACCAGCTGGCGATATCACCGACGCGAGCCAACTGACCCTCTTTAGTACGGGTGATCCTGAACCGATCTGGTCCGTCGTGGCAGGCGATACGCCGGGCAAGAACAGGATGACGATAATTCCCACCTCGGCTGGTGAGGCGGTGAACACCGGCAGTGGGATCTTTCGGTCTCGGACGGTGACCTTCGACTCCCGCAACGGTCTCGTACTAGTGGCGCCGAAAAACTAGCGCCCGGCAAAAGTGGTCTACCCGCAACGACGTCGATTTACTGGCAGAAACTGGCCGCTCACAGCTCTTTCATTACTTCATCGCGGTGAGCTCGCCGAGGTCACCGTGAACCTCAAGACCAGCACACTCGCCCACTTCGTCGAACAGCACGGTACCGCCGCGATCGGTGAGTCGGACGCGCACTGAGGAATCCAGCGTCTCCTCGACTCGGCGGTGCATCTCGGTACGAATCGGGGCATGTAAGAGCCCGCCGCTTACCCGATCCGCCGTCAGGTCAAGTCGTAATCCTGACCTGCTCTGTAGTGCCCAGCGCACCTCGCTGTCGTCGATCTCCAACGACCGGGTTTTTGCGCCGGTATACGTCGCGAACTTGGTCAGTTCACCGTTCCGCCACAGCCCAACGATGAAGCCCCGGAAGGCCGACTTGCGCCACGGGATGATGGCGATCGATGCCGATAGAGACACGTCGGGAGTCGGGAAGTGATTCGTCTGCATCCACACGTAGCCGGAGGGGAATGCCTGCCCCCAATCCTTCTCGATGTAGCCGTGGCCACCGGCGAAATCACACTCCTGCTCACCATGGACGAGCCGACCCGACAGGGCGTGATTGAACGACACCAGCCCGTGGTAGCACTCCATAGTCGGGATCCAGGCAAACCAGCCCATAATTCCGGGTGAGGCGACTGTGACCGGCCACGGCGCAATCCCACCGTCGAACGAGACCGCTCCGCGCAGACTCGGCAGATCGAGCGTGACCCCGCGATCGGTGAAGCGATTCGGCCCGACCTGCACGTCAAACCGAATAGGGTCAGCGTGGAAGTCAGCGGGGTCGAATGTGTGGTACCAGCTTTCACCCGTCGTACCGTTGAGAACCTGTACAAATGCCTCGGCCGAGCCATCGCTACTACGAAAGATACCGGGGATAACAGCGAAGCGGTGCCCGCGATCGGCAGATATCAGCTTGACGTACCAGCCCTCGAAGAAATCGCGCTCCTTCCCACCGCCGTGGAATCCAGCTGGATGCATCGTGCTCGCATAGTGATTCGAGACTCGGTCACGGATACCGCCAAACGGGACTATCACGACTCAGACCTTACTGTGGTTAAGCTTGGGACGGATGGGAGCGTGGAGTGCGGAACAGAAACTCGTTGTGGCCCAATTACAGGTCAGCCAACTCGAAACTGGCAATCGAGGTTGCGGACAAACTGCCTAGCCAGACGGTCCCCTTACGCTCTCGAACGCCAGTCGAGACCCCAAATTCTGGGTTCTGACCCGCGAGGTTGTGAACAACGGAGCCATCAACCGGATCGAGCCCCAACAGCCCAACCTCGAAGGACGGTTTCGGTTGCGCCTTCTCAGGAAGTGCCCAGATTGCCCGTCGAAAGATCGGCGGTAGCGGCGAGAGGCGGTCAATTATTGGGTTTCGAGGGCTGGCCAGGGCGACCCAGATCAGCCCGCTATCGCCGAGCGAGAGGTTATCCGGAAAGCCCGGCACATTGTCGGCAAGTGGCTCGCGGTTGCCTGCATTCGGGCCGGTAACGTCGACGCGGTGGACGGCATAAGATCCGGTCTCGGCGACGAACACCGCTGACTCATCCTGGTTGAGTGCGACCCCGTTGGCGAACTGAAGCCCGGCGCACACTGTGGACGTCGAGCCGTCCGGATCGCGTCGTAGGAGCCGACCCGTTCCGCGATGCTCGATTAAGTCTGCCTTCCAATGGGCAAAATCGAACCGAGCTGATGAGTCTGTGAACCAGATCGCACCGTCAGCACCGACCGCGGCGTTGTTGCAAATCCGCACTTGCTGCCCGTCTACGTGGTCCACGAGGGTCTCGACCTTGCCCATGCCCGTGGTCGGCATTCCCGTGGGTGGACGCTCCGAACCCCGGTTGATCTCCACCGTCAGCAGCCCCATCTCGGCATCACAGACTAGGAGTCGACCGTCAGGCAGCCACTCCAACCCGAGCGGACGCCCGCCGGTATCGGCAACCACTGTGACCTGTGATGTCTCGGGATCAAGCCGGAGAATTCGGCCGTCATCTACCCCCGTCAGCACTGATCCGTCCTCGGCGATAAGGACATCCTCGGGGCCGGCACCTGGGATCGGGAAGGTCCGCAGCGTCGGCAGCCGATCTGGTCTCGCATCCGATTTGGCGGGAGGGTTCCAAACGACTGGTTCGATACCTGGCTTCTTCATAGCCCGAACGCTACGCCTTCCCGTCTTCATGCGCACGCTATGCCCGCGGGATGAAAGACTTAGCCTATGACAACGCTTGATTCCCTCAGCGCGGGGAAATATATCTCAATCACAACCTTCCGCAAGAGCGGCGAAGGTGTCTCAACGCCATTGTGGGTGACCCGCGACGGTGAGGCGCTCTACGTAATCACCGGTGCCGAATCAGGCAAAGTGAAGCGGATGCGCAACAACC
>JBLHZE010000188.1:0-4645 GCA_047631015.1 Actinomycetes bacterium | reverse complement strand
CGACGACGGCGGGTGGGCTCTCGCAAACACCGCTGGGTTTACCTGCTCCGGTGGGGCCACTCCTACACGCGATCGCACCCAAGGTTCTAGATGCTGCGTTGGCTCAGGGTGACCTCATTGACTTCGGCCGCAAATACGGCAACGACTTGGGGCTGCTACTGACCAGCCGCTACAGCTTTGGCTCGCAGGTGTCACCAGACATCACCAAGTTCACCGTCGAGATGATTAACGCAACACCGATCGAGGTGATCGCTGAATTCCTGCCAGGCCTAGAGGCCCACGAGAAGACGCAAGCGCTGTCGGCGATGCTCAACACAGAAGTTCTCGTGATGGTCGGTGAGTCAGATATTCAAACTCCGCCAGAACACAGTGCAGAGATTGCCCGCCTGTTGCCCAATGCTGAGCTCCAGATCCTGCCGGAGACTGGACACATGATCATGTTGGAGCGTAATTCGGAGGTCACTCATGCCCTCCTCATCTTGATTGATCGGGTACGTGAGCGAGCTGGATTGGCATCGTGAGACTCGAATCTAGCGGACAAACGGTGGACGTAGGCAGATACCTGGGCGCGCTACTAAGGGCTGGGGACGTGGTACTCCTGGACGGTCCGCTCGGTTCAGGAAAGACGACGCTGGCGCGGGGGATCGGCGAAGGGATGGGTGTACGGGGCCCTGTCACCAGTCCGACCTTCGTGATAGCTCGGGTACATCAGGCTGACGCTGCTGTTGGCGCGACGACCCCGTTGGTCCACGTGGATGCGTACCGCGTTGGCTCGGTGGATGACCTGGAGAGCCTGGACTTAGATGAGTCGATGGAGGATTCGGCGACCGTCGTCGAGTGGGGAACTGGGCGCGTTGAAGGCCTCGCGAGCTCATATCTAACTATTGCTCTGCGTCGGGACGTGCATGCTGTGGGAGCAGGCGAGCTGACATCGGGGGAGATCGATAGTGATGATGTTCGGACCTTGAATTGGTGGGTGGTCGGTTCTGGTTGGGATGAGCGGGTCCCGCTGCTCACCTCGCGACTCGGGCCGCAAGGTAGGGAAGGCCGCAAGATCGGCAGATAAGCGGCGCGACTAGCCTTGGGTAGTGCTGCTGGCCCTGGATACCGCGACGGGAACGTCGGGTGTGGCGCTCCTCGATGGCCCGATTGTCGTTGCGCAGAGCTTGTTCATCGATGTTAATCCTGGTGACGTCACTGTGCGTCAGATCGATGACTTGTGCAGGCGCGCAGGCGTGGAGCGCGGTGAGCTGAGCGCAGTGGCGGTTGGCGTTGGACCTGGCCCGTATACGTCGACGAGGATAGGTGTGTCGATCGCTCGGACTTTGGCCTTCGCGCTCGGGATACCCGTCGATGGCGTCTGCACTCACGATGCGATCGCCGCCCAGTTTGCCGCAGACAGAGAGGGGCTCGCCGATGGTTTTGCGGTCGCGACGGATGCTCGTCGGCGTGAGGTCTATTGGGCTCGCTATGACGCCGCCGGTAGGCGCACGCTCGGGCCCGATGTGGGCAAGCCCGCAGACGTTGTCGCTGACTCACAGTTGCGAGTGTGGGTCGGTAACGGCCTTGAGCGGTATCCAGAGATTGTCGAGCTGAACGCGTTGTCAGTGACGCTACTTCCGGGGCCGAACGCCGAGTGGATAGGGCGAATCGCCGTCGAGGCGCGGGACAGTGTGACTGATGGTGTGACCGATAGCGATCCTGCCGTTGCTGTCGGTGAACTCGTCGACCATGACAGTAGCGAGCGCATTGCGATTCCTACGAACCAGCGACTGTTTGCCGCCTACCCGCTCTACCTTCGGCGTCCCGATGCAAGACTCCCGGCGGGTGCGAAGTGACGGCACCAGGGATCCGGGCGTTCCGCTGGTCTGACATCCCGGCCGCAGTGGCGATTGAGTCCGAATCCTTCGCTCACAACAAGTGGAGCGCCGAATCATTTTGGGGTGAACTGGCGGGTGTCCCATTGCGGGCCAGATACTTCGCTCTCGTCGGTGACGGTGATCTCGTCGGCTACGCAGGGGTCGCGTTCATCGACGGTGACGCCCACTTACAAACCATTGCGGTTACCCCCCCAGCGCGAGGGCGCGGGTATGGCCGGATGCTCGTCAATGCAGTCCTGCAACAGGCCACTGCTCGCGGTGCGGGTCGATGTCTCCTTGAAGTCCAAGCTAACAACGTGACGGCGATCCAGATTTATGAGTGGGCGGGATTCGAGCAGCTATCGGTGCGCCCGCGTTACTACGCAGGTGGGCACGATGCGCTCGTGCTGTGTCGCGCCCTCTCCGCCCCGACGGCGGTGACGAATTGATGAGTGATCCGCTGGTGCTGGGGATCGAAACCTCGTGCGACGAGACGGGGATCGGGATCGTATCTGGGCGAACCCTCCTGGCTGATGTTGTCGCTAGCAGTGTCGACGAGCACGCACGATATGGCGGTGTGGTCCCAGAGATCGCGAGCCGGGCGCACCTGGAAGCGATGACTCCCTCGATTGATCGAGCGTGTCAGCAGGCTGGCGTCGCTCTCACTGATATTGACGCGGTTGCGGTGACCGGGGGACCAGGCCTGGTCGGTGCTCTCCTCGTGGGGACCTCTAGCGCGCAGGCACTGTCGTGGGCAATTGACCGGCCGCTATACGCCGTAAATCATTTGGCGGCACATGTTGCGGTTGATCAGTTGGAACATGGTCCGCTTCCGGAACCGACTATTGCGCTGCTGGTTTCTGGCGGACATTCCAGTCTGCTTCTTGTTGGCGATGTGGCAACAGATATCCGGTCGCTCGGCTCAACCCTGGACGATGCCGCCGGTGAGGCTTTCGACAAGGTCGCCCGGGTACTGGGTTTACCTTTTCCAGGTGGACCACATATTGATCGGGTTGCCGCAGACGGTGAGATCACGATTCAGTTTCCGCGTGGTCTGACGGGGGCCAAGGATATGGCTGAGCACCGCTTTGACTTCTCGTTTAGTGGGTTGAAGACGGCGGTGGCGCGCTGGGTGGAGGCCCGTCAGGCGGCGGGAGAGCCGGTACCAGTAGCTGACGTTGCTGCGGCATTTCAGGAAGCAGTCGTCGACGTCCTGACTCGCAAGGCAATAGATGCGTGCAGTGAGTACGGGGTGCATCACTTGATGATTGGCGGGGGAGTTGCCGCGAACTCGCGACTACGCGAGATGGCAGTGCAGCGTGGGACGGCGGCGGGGGTCTCGCTTCGGGTACCTCGCCCAGGTCTTTGCACTGACAACGGGGCAATGGTGGCAGCACTCGGTTCAGCCATGGTCTCCGCCGGCCTGCAACCGACAGGTCTCGCATTTCGCGCGCAGTCATCCTTGCCAGTTGAGTCCATAGAGGTACACTCGCTCGCGTGAGTCGAAGGTATAAGACGTGGTTTACGGCAGCCGCGTTAGGCGTGGTTCTGACGGGGTGTAGTGCACAGGTTTCAGATGCTGGGGACTCAAACCCCGAGTCTGAATCCGTAAATGAGGTAGGTGGGAAGGATTCTGGCAGGGAGCTAGAAAAGATTCTCATGGCGGATGGGTCGCCTCTTCGGTCATCGCCGCCAATCGAAGTGACGCTGCCTCGTGGGAAGAATGGCCTGCCGCCCGTTATTCGTTCGATCGACACGTCCGACAAAGTCGTGTTCCTGACCGCCGATGATGGTTATTCTGACAGCAAAAAGACCGACAAGATTCTGGATCAGATGGGGATTCCGGTCACGTCATTTCTCACCAAAGCGGCTATCGCGAACAATCGCGACTACTTCCAGAAGATTTCTGGGCGCGACGGGCAGGTAATCCAGAATCATTCGATATCCCACCCCGAAATGACTGGCCTCAGTCAGGCAGCCCAAGAGAAACAGATCTGCGAAACGAGCGCTGAGTATCAGGAGTGGACGGGTACCCGCCCGTGGATGTTCAGGCCTCCGTACGGCGCCTACAACGCGACAACTCAGCGAGCGGCCAAGGCCTGTGGTATCGCCTACCTCGTGAACTGGAATGTGTCGCTGCCGGCTGCGCACCTGCGGTATGCCGCGGGTACCAAGCTGGAGGCTGGCGACATTATTCTTACGCACTGGCGTGATGATCTTCCCCGCCACCTCAAGCGCGCACTTCGCGATATCCGAGACCAGGGGTTCCAAATCGGTGCCCTGCAGGACTATCTTCCCGCCCAGTAGCGCCACCGCACGTCGGTAGTTGACGGAGATCACGCCGCCGCGCTGGCACTCTCCTTGACGGAGTGCCAGCTTTCGGCGCATACTAGACCTCATTAGCACTCGGCCTTGTTGAGTGCTGAAATCCTCACAGGCGGCGGCACCGCGACGACGTCCTCTGCGAGGGAGCACACCATCAGATTCGTTTCAATCCAATCCCACAAGGGGAGGTTTTCCCAACGTGTCAGTTTCAATCAAACCGCTCGAGGATAGAATTCTCGTGCAGCCGTTGGATGCCGAGCAGACCACCGCGTCAGGCCTGGTAATCCCCGACACTGCCAAAGAAAAGCCACAAGAGGGCAAGGTCTTGGCTGTCGGACCAGGTCGCTTTGACGACGATGGCGAGAAGCGCATTCCGCTTGATATCGCTGTTGACGACGTTGTCGTGTACTCCAAGTACGGCGGCACCGAAGTTAAGTACAACGGCGAAGAGTATTTAATTC
>JBLHZE010000187.1:0-4649 GCA_047631015.1 Actinomycetes bacterium | reverse complement strand
CCGCGGCCATGGAATGTCATCACAACGGGAGTCGGCTCTGTTCCGTCGTAGTTTGGCGGGATGTTTATTTGATAGCTGCGCGGTGTTCCGTCAACAGTGATCGTCTTGGATGTCGGGCCGACTTGAGCGGACCGGGGGGTTGAGCATTCCGTCTCACCTGATGGCGCGGCAGTTGCCACGGTTGTTCCATCGGCTGTGTCCTGGGTCGACGGTGAAGTGCCAGAACATGCCGTGGCAAAAAGTGCAAGCAGAGCGGCGGCGGCTGCGAGGCGTTTCATAACAACATCCAATCAGGGGCCCAATCCGGCCTCTAGGGCGGATTCCCCGGCTACTCCAGAACTGTTGTCGCGGCGTCGAAGAGCGGTTCGAACGTTATGTGTACCCCACCACCTAAAGGATCGTTCAGCGCCAGCACGACTGTTATTGATGCTACGCCCACAGTGCTGCAACCGGGCCAGACTTGGCGAAGCCGAATTATGGCTACTTGCCGGTTGTTCACCACTTCTGGTTATTGCGAGCGTCGTGGTCCAATGAAGGGTTTATACGGGTTAGTGCTCAGGGCTTGCCGAAGGGCACGTTTTGGCAGTTTTGGCAGTGGCTTTTCACTTACGTCGTATTCCAGAAGTCGTCAGCCCGCTTCTGTCCCCTGCTTATGGGAGACTTCAAGCCTCTCTCATATCCCGCGATTATCAGACGGAGAAAAAGTATGAGCTCTGCACTTGTCGTGTCTGGCGGCGGAACGAAAGGGGCGTTCGAAGTAGGCGCTCTGGAATATCTCAGTCGGAAAGCCGACTTTTATCCCCGCATCATGGCCGGAACATCCGCTGGGTCGTTGATCTGCGCCCCCTTGGCGCAGGCGGCGAACGCTGAGCAGTTTAAGGAACTGGTCGGAGTCGTCCGCAGCAATTGCTTGGCAATTACGAAGATCACGGACATGTTTGCGCGTGAGCCGTGGCTGGATGAGATTTCAGACACTCCGTTGGGGACGTTCATAGCCGAGCTGATTTCCGTGCGGTCGAGACCACCGTTGGCGGCAGATCCGGAGGATGTTTCGGGATCGCTCACTAGCGGAGATCCCCCCATGAAGCACCACACCCTATTCACTGTTGGCAGGACGGTAGCCAAGAGCGGGGAGCTACTTAAGGCTAGTAAATACTTGCGTGAGTCTCCTACCGCAATAATGAATCTGGATCCGACGGAAGCTGGCTACCGGGGTCAACGCAGCGGCGGAGTTGCTCCCATTGATGAGGAGCGGATAGCTTCCTCAGGCGTCACGCTGAGGATCACAGTGACGTCACTGACTGACGGAGTTGGCCGGTACGTAACGGAAAAAGGTTCGATGGTGGCAGCGGACGCCGTAACGCCTTATAAAGCCGGCGGCACCCCGGGTGTGATTGAAGGGATCTGTGCCTCCTCCAGTGTTCCGATCGTCTTCCCACCGAGACGTATTGGCGATTGCGTTTACGTAGATGGCGGAATCGTGCAGAACACTCCGTTGTCCGCGGCGCTCAGCTGTGGAGCGAAGGACGTCATCGTGCTCCTGGCTAGTTCGAGAACGATGACGCGGGACGAGACGGATTACACGAAATCGTCTTTTCTAACAATTTACTCGCGAGCTGCCCAAGACATCACCGCCCGAGAGTTGGAGCGAGTAAGCCTGAGCAGTCCCACGACGCGTTCATCCGTCACTTTTGTTGAACCCACCGTGAATGTTTTGGGCCTCTTTGAGATCGAGGCAGCGCTGCTTAAAATCGATTTTGATTATGGCTGGTTGCGTGCCGCCGAGGCGATGGCGGAATTGACGTCGGAAGAGCGGCAGGCGTTAGGAGCCGCAAGTGATGCAATTATTCAACAGCGGGAGCGTGCATGGTTTGCTGAAGAGCGCATTTTGGAATGCGGCCCAGAAGCTGATTTGGTCGGGTCGCTACGACGGTCTCGGCAACGGGTGGTGGAGTCAGTAGCCATCTGGGAACCTTACGGACTTCCTCAACCAAAGAATATGAAGCGGTGGGGCCACACCTGGGAAGAGCATGATCAGCAGATTCCAGATGCCCTGCAGGACGTTGCAGTGGTTTAAGCGCTAGGACCGTCTCGGCACCGCTTCGAAGAAAGCACCATGGTTGACTGCCTAGGTGAACAAAAATTGGCTGCAATCTTTCCGGGGCATGTCCTTCTTTCTAGTGGCGGCTACATGCCGATAACCAGCTCCTGGCGCTCGGTTCAGCCGATTCTTCCGCGCTGATGGAGACCAGCGAAGAACAGAAGATCCACCGCATGAACAAGTTCTATGGTGCGATCGGCGCTGTCGTCGAGTGGTACGACCTCATGCTGTACGGCTACCTAGCCGTGGTTTTTGCTCGCGTATTTTTCCCGGAAACCGCAGGTCCAGGGGTTGCTCTGGCAGGCGCACTGGGTGGCTTCGCCATCGGATTCCTGATGAGGCCAGTTGGTGGTTTGTTCTTTGGCTGGATGGGCGACCGCCATGGGCGCAAGTTAGCGCTGATGGTGGCAATCAGCATGATGACAGTTCCGATGCTCGGAACGGCGTTACTTCCTGGATATGCCGAGTGGGGCTGGCTGGCTCCGGTTCTGCTGATTTTGATGCGGATGGTCATGGGTTTCTCTTCTGGAGGTGAGTACTCGGGCACGCTAGTTTTTCTGGTGGAGGGAGCTAAGCGTGGGCATAGGGGTAGAACCACCGCCATTGCCACGGCGTATTCAGGGGTAGGCATATTGCTCGCCTCAGCCGTCGTCACCGTGCTTTCCCTGCTGACCACAGATGAACAAATGGACACGTGGGGCTGGCGCGTGCCGTACCTCTTTGGCTCGCTGATTATTGTGGTTGCCATATTTATGCGGTCAAAGATGAGGGAGACCCCCAGATTCGAAGCGTTAGCCGAGGCCGGACAGATATCGGAAACACCACTTCGAGACGCAGTGCGCATGCATTGGCGGACGATATTGGCAATCATGTGCCTTGCGGGATACGGCGGGGTTACCTACTTCCTGGTCCTGACGTATTTGGTTTCCTACCTTGAGAACTCAGTAGGTATTGGCCACGATCAGGCGCTGATTCTTGGCACGGTCTTGGCGGCGTTATTCGTCGTGACTGCTTTTGCTTTTGGCCGTTTTACCGATCGGGTGGGTCGCAAGAAGCCGATGTTGTGGTCGGCAGTTGCATTTGTCGTGATATCGGTTCCCGTCTTCTTACTGCTGAACACTGGCAACCTGGTATTAATCTATGCAGCCAGCCTCGTGCTCATAGTGCCGGTACTGGCGTTTAACGGCGCGATGTATGTGGCCGTTACCGAATACCTGCCAACGCAGCAGCGGGCTGCGGGTATGGGAATCGGGTACAACCTGGGCGTCGCACTGTTCGGATCCACTGCCCCGTTCGTAGCTCAGTTGCTGATCAATGCGACTGGCCGGCCCGTAATACCGGCCTACTACCTTGTGTTCGCGTCGCTTTTGATCATTCCGGTGATTTTGAAATTGCCTGAGACGGCATTTGACAAGTTGGAAGACGTCACCGGCGCCGTTCCCATCCAGCACGCGCCAGCCCCGCCCGAAAAATCCCCGGAGACGCCCTAACAAGAGTTCAGCGCCAACAAGTGTGCCCGCTGTGTGGACTACCGGGGATTGCGGTAGTCCAAATCTTCGTAGTCGGCCACGTCGCCAACCTCGACGCGGGAGACGATGGAGGTGTGACGCTCGAGGTAGTCGCGCGCTCCGTGGTCCCCGGTGACTTCCGAGCTGATTGCGACCCAGTGATTTTGATGCAGAAGCACTGGGTGGCCGGGCTTTCCGCGGTAGGTGGCGGTAGCCAGCTGACTGGTGGATTCAGCTACGCGACGAACCCCGGCGGGCGTCATTCCTGGTAGATCAACAAGGGTGATCAATGCCCGATCTCCGCGCGTGATCGCAGCGATAGAACTAAGGCCAACTTGGAGGGATGATGCCATACCTGAACGCCACCCCCGATTCACGACAGTGATCGCGCCGGGTACTTCGCCCACCCAGGCACCCAATACGACAACCACCGGATCGCATCCGCCAGCGCGCACTGTGGTGACCGCGCGATCCACCAGCCTGCGGCCATCGATTTCGAAGGGCGCCTTGGGGCCACCGAACCGCTCACCTGAACCGGCTGCCAACACCAGCCCGACTGGTCTCACGATGCTGAGGTACGTGGAGTCGTGCGCTGATGGATGGGGCCCCGCGTTTTTGCCAGAGGTAGACCGCTGCCACCCCAGCGGTCACGGACGATCTCCGCGACGATCGAGACGGCAGTTTCAGCGGGGGTGCTAGCGCCCAGATCGAGCCCAATGGGCGAGTGCAGTCGTGCCAGCTCTTCTGGGCGTAGACCCGCTGCTCTCAGCTGACTGGTTCTTTCGACGTGAGTGCGCCGAGAACCCATGACTCCGATGTATCCGGCATCGGTGCGCAACGCCGCCTTGAGCAGTGGTACATCGAACTTGGGGTCGTGTGTCAGTACACAAATGGCCGTGCGTCTATCGAGGGGGCGGTCGGTGAGCCATTGATGTGGCCACGCGCGGACGACCTCGTCGGCGTCCTGGAAACGGGATGTGGTGGCAAAAACCGGGCGCGCATCACAGACGGTGACGTGGAATCCAAGTAGCTTCGCTGCC
>JBLHZE010000186.1:0-4662 GCA_047631015.1 Actinomycetes bacterium | reverse complement strand
GTGCCCCTAGTCTGTCGGATATTGTGTCTGCTCAACCCTTCTACGCCAATGCATATTCCCAGACCTCAAGGAAGCACGGTTAACATTTACCGTGCCGTTGAGGACTCTTTGGATACTTCTGGACTCAGGAGGCCGAACTTCCCGACGACAGACCTTCGAGCATTTCCACCATCTTCTGTCCGACTATCTGAATAGCTTTCATTGGACGCAACATGACCTTGAAATCGACGATCTGCCCGGCGTCGTTGAATTCGATGATGTCCACACCGTTGACGTCAATTCCATCAATGCGCGTGGTGAACTCCAAGACCACGTTGGGAGCGTCCACAACCTCCCGTATGTAGGTGAAGTCGTCATTTCCGAGTACCTGGACCGCGCCAGTTAGATACATACTTGTCCGTGCTTTGCCCACCTGTGGGGTGTGTACGATCGGCGACCGGAAGACAACGTCGTCCGCTAACAACGCCGCAAGTCCCGCGGGATCTCGTGTCTTGACCAGGTTGTGCCATGCCGCAAGTCCTTGTGCGGTGCTATGTCGCAGCGGATTGCTGTCACTGTGGTGCTCATTACTGTTCATGCTCACAAGCCTAGTTGCCAGCCAACCGCAGCGATCCGGTCGGTGGGAACGTGAGACCGCACTGGAGTGCCGACTTCTGCAAGCACCCATTGCCTCCGGTTGAATAGCTCTATGCCGTCTACATCCACTAATCCAGCGTTAGCGCCACGACAGCTCGGGGATATCTCGTGACTTTTGCTGGCCACGCTCGCGACGAAGCGAGCTACGAGGTCAACGAAGCTGACTGGACGATCCCAGCAGATCGTGACGGGTGCTCGTACGTTCGACGTAGCGTGTTCGTGATCGAGCAGGAGCTTTCTGAAACTGAAGAGTGGGATGAATCTGATACTCAGTGCCGCCACATCCTCGCTCGTGATTCCCGAGGTGAACCGATTGCCACAGCTCGGCTATTGGCAGATGGATCGATCGGTCGAGTCGCCGTTATCCCAGCATGGCGTGGCCAGCGGGTCGGGGAGGCAGTGATGCGAGCGGCCATCGATCTCGCAACGAGCGAGGGCCGCACCGAAACAACAGTGCATGCTCAGGTACGCGCCGTCTCTTTTTATGAGCGCTTGGGTTACTACGTCTACGGTGAGCTTTTCTGGGAGGCTGGGATTCCTCACCGCTATATGCGCCTCGTCCTCCGCGAAGAGCCCCCCGGCTAAACTCCTCGCTATGGTCGCCTCTGCTGCAACGATCCAGCCTGGCGAGGTAGCAGGCGTCTGGTCGAAGCGCGCGGGCGCACTTACCGGCGCTTTATCCGCGCTCGTGGCATTAGCCGCCGCCGAGCTGATCTCGCTGGTACTCCCGGGTGAACCCTCTCCGGTACGGGCGATCGCGGACATCATCATCGACACCACACCTGCCGGAATCCGTGAGCCACTTATCAGAGCAGTGGGGACGGCCGATAAGCCAATATTGACGGTCGGGATCATCCTCGTGATCTTTGGCGCAGGTGCGCTTGTGGGAGCGCGCTACCGAAATATTGCGCAGAAATCGTGGCCTGTCTACCTCATTCTCGGATTGCTGATCGCCGCGCTAACGGCAGCAGCGACCGCGGCGGTATTCGCAAGCCTGGTCACTGGACTTGCTGGGGCTCTTGCGGGGTGGGCAACGCTGGCATTCCTCCTACAAACAACCTCATCACCGATCGAGACAGCATCCGGTGAACTCGCTGTCAGTGTCCGTCCGACATTGGATCGCCGAACTTTCCTGGTGTCCAGCGGTGCGGTGGGAGTCCTCGCGGTCGCAGGTGTGGCGGTGTTGTCGGGTGTCCGTGCAACGACTCAGCGCTCCGTCGAGATCGCCCGTGCACTGCTCAAGCTGCCGGCACCTTCACGTCTTGCGGCGCCGGTTCCAGCGAGCGCTGGGATCGACCTCCCGGGAATGCCTGCGCCGATCACCCCGAACGACGACTTCTACCGAATTGATACCGCACTGGTTGCGCCCGCCGTTGACGTAGACAATTGGACGCTAACAATTACTGGGCGGGTACAGCGGCCAATCACCCTGACCTATGGCGACATCATGGAGATGCCGCAGGTGGAGCGCCACATCACGCTTGCGTGCGTCAGTAACCCGGTGGGTGGTGACCTGGTTGGCAATGCCCTGTGGCAGGGCGTTTTGCTGCGCACGGTGCTTGAGAACGCCGGTATTGGCTCCGGGGGTGAACAGTTAGTCGCTGAGTCAGTTGACGGATTCACTGCCGCATTCCCCGTCCAGGTCGCCATGGACGACCGGGACGCACTCATCGCAGTCGGGATGAATGGCGAGGTCCTACCCATCAATCATGGCTTCCCAGCCCGGCTCGTCGTTCCGGGGCTGTATGGCTACGTATCGGCAACAAAGTGGCTGCGCGAGATTCGACTAACGACCTTTGCAGAAGAATCGGGGTTCTGGATTCCGCGCGGATGGATCGCAGACGGAACGATCGAAGCAGCCTCCCGGATAGATGTCCCGACGAACCGCGCCTCCATACCCGTCGGCAACGTGGTCGTCGCCGGGCGCGCGTGGCACCAGCGAGTACCGATTGGGGGTGTCGAGGTAGCCGTCGATGAGGAAACTTGGCGACCAGCAACGTTGGCAACAGATATGGGTATCGACACGTGGCGCCTCTGGTCGTGGAACTGGGCGGCAACCCCCGGTGAGCACAGCCTGAGGGTTCGGATGATCGACGCCAACGGCGATGTGCAATCGCCCGCTGTGCGCAGACCGGGTCCTGGGCCGTCGTCTGGCTACCAATCTGTCGACGTCTTCGTCACCTAGTACCAGCTGGCACGCGAGCTGATCCCGATAACCCGTCTCAGGTCAGGCCGTATTGTCGGGCGATCGTCCAAGCGACTGGCTGTCGTTGACCGCGCTCAACAAAGACGGAGAAGTCGGCTGCCTGTTCGTAGAACGGGAGGCGATAGCGCATAACCTCTTCAGCGGACAGCTGGGCGTGCAGCGACGGACGGGACGGATCGCTGACCGTCTTGGCCGCGAGGCGAGCGATATCGCCTTGTAGCCAAACGATCGGCCCACTGGCGCCTAGAAGGTCAGCTTTGCGGGTGCTGTAGATCTCTGACCCGCTGTCATCGATGTCAACGATGACTCCCCCACCACAATCGACAATCAGTCCGTCGAGTGCGGCGGTTTGTGCGACGACCGCGTACTCAGCATCCCGGAATACCCGCCAGTCTCCATCGTTCGCTGCGACCAACTCCGAAATTGTCATACCAAAGGCGTACTCCACCAGCAGGTCTGTGGACAAGACGGGACGCTTTGTGATGACTGACAATCGTCGCGCAACGTTGGACTTCCCAACCCCTCGCATCCCAACCAGATTGATGTTCACGCGCTACCTCCTCCGTGTACGTCACTGTGGGTATCGGACCCTTCGGCAAATGAGATCAGAGATCTGCGAGATGAGATCCCGAAGCTACGGGAGCACGGCAACCATGAGGAAACCAGCGAATACCACGAGGTGAACGCCACCCTGTAGGACGGTCGCTCGTCCGTTGTTGAGCGTGAGGATCCCAAGAGCAACCGTCAACGTGAGAAGCACCATTTCGATGGCGCCAAGACCAAGAACGAGCGGCCCGTCAATCCAGATCGACGCAATCGCGATGGCGGGGATGGTCAGACCGATACTTGCCAACGCCGACCCGTACGCCAGGTTAAAGCTGGTCTGAATCCGCCCACGAGCTGCCGCGCGGCCCGCTGCCAGAGCCTCGGGGAGCAGAACAACCAGCGCAATGACGATCGCCACCACTGTGATTGGAAGACCTGCTCCAGCAATCGCGGACTCAATCGCTGGCGAGACTGTCTTAGCCAACCCAACGACGGCAACCAGTCCGACGACCAACATCGACAGACTGGTAGCTGTCGCTGCGTTGGTCGGGGGAACTGCGTGGCGTTCCTCCTCTGCGGCGGCATCTGCAAGCTGGGTCGTCGTGGGGTTCTCTATCGGCTCCGGTAGGAAGAAATCTCGATGTCGCACCGTCGCGACGAACACGTAGAGCCCATAAAGCACAACAGAGGCGACCGCGGCAAAGGCAAGTTGACTGCCGGTGAAAGTTGCGCCGGCGCTGCTAACCGTGAATGTCGGCAAAACCAGACATAGAGCAGCCAACGCCGCCACCGTGCCCAGCGCTCCCCCGCTACCTCCGGGGTTGAAAAGGGCGACCCTGCCACGAAATGTTGCCGCAATTAGCGAGATACCAACGATCCCGTTGGCTGTGATCATCAATGCCGCGAACACGGTGTCCCGTGCGAGTGTGGACTTATCGTCCCCGCCGGAGATCATCAGAGTGACGATCAGGCCGACCTCGATGACCGTCACGGCGACCGCCAACACCAGCGAACCAAACGGTTCGCCAACTTTGAGCGCAACGACCTCGGCGTGGTGAACGGCCGCGAGGATCGCGCCCACAAGCGCGACCACGAGGACCCACGTCAGCTGACCTGCAGGATCAGAGCCCCACGTGAACGCCAAAACAACTACGGCGAACAACGGAGCGGCAATCGGCCACCAACGGGCCACGGGCGAGGAAGCGCTTGCAGACATGCGCACACTCTTACAGACCGGGGCTGCGCAACTGTGATCCAGTCGGTCTATCTCTGGC
>JBLHZE010000185.1:0-4666 GCA_047631015.1 Actinomycetes bacterium | reverse complement strand
GCAAGCCTTGGCGGATTAGTTCGTGGTCATCAACGATCAGAATCGTGATTGGCACGGCGCCACCCCTTCCGTGTTCGAGACTTCGTCGCTTCTGACTTGGACTCAAGTAGAGGGCTGCCCAAGGTTATCTCGACCACCGTCCCACCCTCGTCGCGCTTACGAACGGTCAGTTCTACACCGAGTTGTCCGGCGCGCTCTCGCATAATGTCTAAGCCATAGCTATCGATGCGCGGTGAACCAAGCCCGCGACCATCATCTGCGACTCGCAGGAATGCATGGGGCGGGGTCACCCGACAGGTCACCCAGAGGTTCTTTGCCTTGGCGTGACGACGAACGTTAGTGACAGCCTGCTGTGCGATCCGAAGGAACTGCACCTCGGTCTCGACGTTGAGGCGATCCACCGATTCGTCTAACACGAGATGCACAGTTAGTCCCGATGAAGTTCCAACCTGGCGGATATAGCTAGAAAGTGCAGCACCAAGCCCACCATGTGGCTGGACGTCGCTACGTAGATCGAAAATCGACAGCCGCAGCTCACTGACAATTCGGCTCAACTCACTGCGAAGAGATCCGATTCTCTTTCGTTGGGCTGGGTCGTCTTCTTCGGCAACGAGTTCGTCCACGACGTAACCCAGGGAAGCAATTTCCTGGGCAATTCCATCATGTATTTCTCGAGCAAGGCGGCGGCGTTCCTCAACTGTTGCCAACGCACGCACTTCGCTAAACAGTCGTCCTGAGTCCAACTGCAGGGCCGCACTGTCCATATTTGTTTGCGCGTGCGCTAGCTCCTCGGTTGACCACATGTGGCTATCTCGTTCGATAGCTACGGCCCCGATGAGGCGTTGGCCGAGCGAGAGCGGGAGCAGCGCGCAGACTCCGCTGCTCGGGTTTGAGAACGACCCAACTCTGGTCACTGCATTGCTTGTAGCCAGGGCAGCCCGCCACATCGTGTGGGTCTCGTCGATTGCCCAGCTAACTCGGTCCGGGCTTAAGTCGGTCAACGGAACGGCTCGGTCCGAATCGGTCAGCGTGAAGAGCACCGCTCGCTCGTAGGAGGCGTCATCGCCGACCTGGCGCAACATCGCCTGGCCGAGGCTGACTTCGTCAAGTCCTGCTGGTAACGCTCTGGCAACTTCGCGTAGTTCCCGTAGGAGCGCGTGGGCGGACACCGCATCCGATGGCCTGCTGTTTGCAGGGTCACTTTGTCCAAGGTTACGTGGAGTCGAGCCGGAGACGGAGTCGGAGGATTCTGAGCCGACTGCGGCTGCGGACTCTGGTGAGGCTGAACGCGCGCGCTCGCGCAGGGTCGGTGCGGCTCCTTCAGTAGGCGAATTGTCCACAGAAGAACCGTGCCACGAGTTGGCTCACTTAGCTAGTCGGTTGATGGATGAGTAGCACATTCGGACGAGTGTGGTCCGCTGAGGACGGTTGCCCTTAACATCCATCCGATGGTTGGGACCCAACGACTAGACTCTGTGAGATGGCCAGGGTTGATCTAGTTGACGAGACCTTCATTGCAGCGCATATTGACGATATTGCGGCCGCCGTGGCCGACGAGCGGCGGTGGGGTGACTGGTTCGCCGGACTCACACTGACTATCTTCATGGATCGTGGTCGCAAAGGAATTCGCTGGTCAGTTGGCGGCGACTTTGTCGGTTCGACAGAGATTTGGTTGGAACAGTTTGCCGATGGGGTAGTCCTGCATTACTACCTGCGAGTTGAACCGACCCGCCGCGGGTCGTCGGCGATTCCCGATCCCTATCCAGATACGCAGGCTGGATACCGAGCCGCAGCCAGAGCTCGGGTGCAAGCGGCAAAACGCGGTAAGCGGGTCTTCTGGGCACTCAAAGATGAGCTTGAGAGCGACCGCGTCGTCGGAAGTCCGGCACACCCGCAAAGAGTGAGTGATCGCGGATGAGAGTTCAGATCGTCAGTGACGTGCACGGCGCGACTGATGACCTCGCACGGGCAGCGCAGGGATCGGACCTCTTCATCTGTTTAGGCGACCTACTGCTGTATCTCGACTACGCCGATCCGTCTCAGGGTGCGTTCGCGGAGGTGTTCGGCCCCGACGTGACGACGGAATACGTCCGGCTACGACTGGCGAAGCGCTTCGACGAAGCACGGGCGTTGACGGCGGCGGCATGGGAACGCATCAGTGGCTCCAATGATTCCACCGCTCGGATGGAGCACTTCACCTCGATAATCTCTGATCAATACGAGAGGATCTTCGCGGCGCTGCCGGAGCCCTCCCTTTTTACGTTCGGCAACGTCGATGTGCCCGCGCTGGCAGCTCCATTTATTCGCAGCGAGCAGCTGCTACTTGACGGTCAGGTTGTCGAGATTGACGGGATCAGGTTCGGATTCGTGGGAGCAGGGTTGGGATCGCCTTATCGGACTCCGAATGAGATCAGTGTTGAGGACTTCGACGCCAAGGTGCAATCGCTTGGTGCCGTTGATGTGTTGTGTACTCACATCCCACCATCGATTCCCGATCTGACCTTCGATGTTGTCGCGCGCCGGTTCGAGGTTGGCAGTCGATCGATTCTCGACCTCATCCAGGAGTGCTCGCCTGACTATGCGCTGTTCGGTCACGTTCACCAGCCACTTGCAGCGCGATATCGAATCGGGCGGACTGAGTGTCTCAACGTTGGCCACTTTCGGAGTCGTCGGGTGCCGTATATCTTGGATCTCTGAGCTGTTCGCCTGAGCTCTATGACGGGAAGTCGTAGTTAGTCGTACCCTGCGGTGGTGATCACGTTCGATCGTGCGCGAGGATGACCCACATCACCCATCCGTCAGCGGCCCGCCCCTAGTTTGCAGCGTAGGAGGTTTTGCAAATGCCAGAGCGCACGAGCGGAGAAATCACCATCGACGCATCGGCAGATGCCGTGATGGATGTGATCGCCGACCTCAGCGCTTACCCGCAGTGGAGCGACGGAATGGAGGAAGTCGAGGTACTTGAATCCTTCCCAGATGGTCGCCCGAAGCGAGCGAAATTCTCGTTTAATCCAGGACCCATCGCTGACACCTTCGTGTTGACCTACACGTGGGACGGATTGCGCTCTGTGAGCTGGGTGCTAGTCGAGGGTAAGCTAGTTAAGGCGCAAGAGGGTATGTACACGGTGGCGCAGCAGACGGATGGATCAGTACTCGTCACGTATGACTTGATGATCGAACTGAGTATCCCCATGATCGGCAAGATCAGGAGCCGAGCCGAAAAGATGATCGTAAAGAACGCATTAACCGGGCTCAAGAAGAGGGTCGAGGGTTCCGGAAACGACAATGAGGAGAGCCGTAGGAATGTCTGAAAAGACCGAAGGCGAGATCGCTATCACGAGTGACGCTCAGACCATCATGGATGTGATCGGTGATCTTCCCGCGTACCCGGAGTGGGCCGAAGGGGTCACGTCCGCTGAGATCCTGGAGAGCTTCCCAGACGGTCGGTGCAAAGTGATCCGGATGGACTTCGCCTCAGGACCAATTAAGGATTCGTTCGTTTTGGAGTATGACTGGAACGGGTTGGACTCCGTCTCATGGTGGCTTATTGAAGGTAAGGTGCTCACCAGGGAGGATGGGGTCTACAGTCTGACCGATAACGGCGATGGGTCCTTCAACGTTCGATACGAACTCGAGGTCGAATTGTCGATAAAGGTTCCGGGAATTCTTCGGCGCCAGGCAGAGAAGAAGATGGTGCAGGCGGCTCTACAGGGTCTCAAGAAGCGGGTTGAGAGTCTCTGAACCAGTCCCAGTTCGTAGGGCCGGCGTGAGTTTCGCGCACATGGGCAGGTAGGAAGAGCATGCGAACGCTTTTGTTCACGGGTAAAGGTGGGGTCGGGAAAACGACTATTGCCGCCGGGACTGCTGCGCGCGCTGCTCAAGATGGCCATAAGACGCTTGTCCTATCAACGGATCCAGCTCACTCACTTGCCGATGCCCTGGGGATCGCTGAGCCCGCATACGGTCAGGGTCCGGTAGAAGTAGCCCCGAACCTCTGGTCGCTACATGTTGATGTTCGGGATCGCTTCACCCGCGCGTGGGGAGAGATCCAGCAGTATCTGCTGGACGTTCTGGACTCAGCCGGAGTCGACCCAATCGAGGCCGAGGAACTCACAGTTCTTCCCGGTGCGGAGGAAGTCTTGGCGCTACTGGAAGTCCGTGACCGGGTCCGTAGCGGGACGTGGGATGTGGTGATCTTGGACTGCGCCCCCACCGCTGAGACCTTGCGTCTCCTCGCCCTGCCGGACGCGTTGCGGTGGTACATGGATCGAATTTGGCCGAGTGAGCGGCGAATCCTCGGCGTCTTGCGGCCGATTTTGCGGCGAGCCAGTGGCGTCCCCATGCCTCGTGATCACGTACTCGACGCCATTGAGCGCCTACACGAGGACCTATCTGATGTCCGCGCAGTGCTCACCAGTGAGGACGCTTCAGTTCGCTTGGTCACGACTCCCGAAGCTGTGGTGTTCGCGGAGGCGCGGCGCACCCTGACGTCACTAGCGCTGTATGGCTACCGAGTTGACGGCATCGTTGTGAACCGAATCTTCCCGCTCGCCGGTGCCGACGATTGGCGGACGAAGTGGATTGCGGCCCAGGCAATCCAACTTGCCCGTATCGAAGCTGACTGCGAGCCGGTGCCAGTACTTAAAGCGGGCTACCAGAGTGCGGA
>JBLHZE010000184.1:0-4713 GCA_047631015.1 Actinomycetes bacterium | reverse complement strand
CGCGCAAGGGCCAGCAACTCGGGGCTAAGGTAAAGAACGCGATTAAACTTAAGGGCCCCAAGAAGGGCAAGCTAGAAAAGAAGATCAAACTAAAGTGTCAGGCCTCCACTGCGCTAGCCGGTGGCAAGATTACGCTCTACCAAAATGGCAGCATTCTTCCGCAGGTGAGCAAGTTCAAGGTCGGCTCGGACGGTTCCTGTAACTTCTGGATCAAGTCCCGAATCATTGGACCGAACACGATCGATATGGCTGTCAAGAAGTCCAAGAAGCACTATCAGTCAAATGCAGTGACAGTCATGGTCAGTTAGTCGATGACTGGTGAGAGGTCTTCGGGTGCTTTCGCCGCTTTGTCGGCTGCCGCAAGGTAGCGCTTGGTTGCTCGGCGCTGGACTGATGATCCAATCGGTCCAGCAAGCCGGGTAAACCAAGCAGCGGGGCGCGAGATGGCGCGGATGGTGAACACGACCGAGTCATCATCTCGCAACTCGACGACAAACGATTCCTCGCCCTGTTCGGGGTGACCAGGCAGAGTCCCGTACGCAAAACCGATTCGGTTGGGGCCATCGACTATCGCCACTACGCGGCATACCGCGGTCACTCCCATGATCCAAATCGGTAGCCCAATCCCGATGGTCTCCCCTTTCCGGACAACTCCGCCGGGTGACGCGACGAAAAATCCGGCCCCCTCATGGAGCTGCCAGTGCATCAGCGCATACCCGACTGCGTCGAATACCACGCGGCCATGGCCTACAACTCGCGACTCGTTCATTGTGTGCCAACGGCCTTCGGGGGTAGGCGCATCTGCCGGAGCCAGACTCATCCCAATGTTCTCGTAGGTAAGAGCATCATGCTGATGGGCGGATCGCAGATTCCGCGTTGAGGTACCTAGAATCATTTTCCGGCGAAGAGGCATGCGCCCATCATCTACTACGATGGGGCGCAGTGGCGCGCCAGTCTGACCCCAAGCCGCGATGCAGTGCGACATTGATGGTGGAGAAACTTCGCGCCGGTAAGGAGGACAAAGTGACGGGGACAGGGATCGAACGTATTCGCTGCCAAGTCGACGTCCGTGAAGGTCACGTTCAATGTCAACCAGAGAGTAGTATTCGGCGGAACTAGAGAGACGCCCGCAGGCTGGTGAGAGCGCGGTGCTAGGGGGCACAACTGAGCACTGACTGAACGGCGCTGAGCATATGTCGCCAGCCAGGCAATGACTTTCCGAGGAGCGACAAGTGGACGCCCAAGTATTTGGATATATAGGTGCGGTGCTCGTGTCGGCACTCGCGCTTCCGCAGTTGGTGAAGATTCTGCGTGATCGTGACGCCATTGGTGTCAGCGTCCCCGCCTGGATCATGCAGGCCCTCTCTTGCCTGACATTCCTCATCTATGGGCTGCGGATCTTTGAGCTACCACAAATCATGGGCAACGTTTTGCCGGTAATTGGGGCACTGGCCATCGTTGTCGTGGCCCTCGTCGCTCGCCAGCAACTGTCGGTAGCCTACGTAGTCTTGTCTTCGTTGGTGCTGGTCACCTACATCGGCCTCATGTTCGTGATCCCACCGCTAGCTGTCGGGGGCCTCGCGGCTGTGTGGGCATTCATCGCTCGATGGCCGCAGGTTGCCGATTCGGTCAGGGCCTCGCGACAAGGTGTTGCCACGAGCGTCTCGCCTGCGACCTGGTATCTGATGATCGCGGCGATGGGATCGTGGATGGTCTATGGGATTATGTTGATGGATCTCCCGGTCTTGGCTACGAACGTCGTCGGGATCATCGCCTCGATCATTATTCTGATCGCCGAGCACAGAAACCCGGCGAATCGCATAGCCGAAACCGAGACGCACATCCCGTCCGGATAACCCGAGTCGGCCAATCTGGGCGCGTAACCACAGTCTCGGCGATTCGAACCGGATATCTGCTGAATTTTCCAACCTGTTGGGACTACGGCTGGGCGGGGCCCCACTCGTAGGGGTCATAGCGAGAGTCGGCACCGGTTCGGGCCTCGGCGTAGGTGAAGGCACCAGTATCGAGGGCGTGTCCGATGACAACACCATCCAATCCGTCGGCGGCCAGAGCGCACAGATCGTGGATGTTTTCTAGGCTCGATACTCCTGACCCAGCGGTTACCGGCACCGATGTCGCAGGACAGAATTGGGCCAGGACGCTGTGGTGGCGAGACCACCAGTGGCCACCCGTTGCCGCATCGACGACCAGGTAGTGTCCAACTCCCAGCGCATCTAGTCGGGGGAGGAGCTCCCAGATGTCCAGACCGTCCGCCTCCGTGCCGGGCGCATGAAGAGCACCGCCCTCTCCAATTACTAGCCGCAGACTGATCTCTTTGTGGTATTTACCGACAGCTCGCGCGAGGAAGTCCAAGTCAGCGACCGCTTTGGTACTCAAGACGAGCTGCGCTGCCTTCGTTCGCGCCGCCTCGGCGAGGGTGTCGTCGTCGAATACGCCGGACACTAAGTCGATCCGTGCATGGCTGTGCATTTTGCGCACGAGTTCAGTAGTCGCATGCGTGTTGGGTTCCCCACCGGCTGCAGCGTCAGCATCCACAACCTGGATCCGCTGGGCACCCTGCGAGCTCCAATATCGGGCAACCTCAAGCGGACTTTTGGGAGCGGGGGTTTGGTCGCTACCCGGTGAGGGCGGCAACGTCGCGTGGCCGCTTTCGATGCGGACTACAGGGATGAGGGCAAAAAACTGTCTGGGCATTTGCCCAACCTAGCCCGTCGGTACCGCATGCGGCGCGCGACGCCGAGACTTCTGCAGGCAAGATAGCGTTCATGCGAACTCCAGACGTGCACGACGTCACTGTCAGTTTCACAGCGCCAGATAGCTCTTCACGAGCGGGAATCTTTTTGGGGGCGATGGCTATCGGCAGTTCTTTCCAGCCGAACCTGTTGACGAGGAGTACACGTGACCAAGCGATCATTTCGGGTCTAAGCTCGGCCGCCGCGTACGGGTTTGCCGTGGCCACTAGCTCACTTTTGACATCGCTTACGCGGCGAATTCCCGGACCTGATTCCGTCGGTTCGCTGATTGTAAGCGTGGCCGGGGCGGCCGTCGTGAAGGCAACTCCGCACGAAGATCATGAGCCGCGGCGTCGGTCAGCGGTCCGCCTTGCTGGGCTTGGGTTGTCGGCGCTGGGGATCTCGTCGTTGGCTAGCCGCGCGAATCAGGTCGCGATCTCACGGGTCAGTGGCCCAAAGCGGGTTGCCCTGACGGTAGCGCTGGCTGCTATGACTGCAGGTGGGACATATCTGTTCCTACGTGACCCGGAGCAGATGGTTGGTGCGCAGTTGGAAGACGGCGTACTGCTGGAGGACTCAAACCGCGAGGTGAAGCCGCTCCAATCGATCGGTATCTCGGTTGGAATTACCGGTGCTTTGCTCGGGTTTGCCCACGGGGAATCCTACTTATCGGAGCAGTCATCTCGGCTCGCCGCTCGAATCTTTGGTGGGGCGCCGGAGGACCATGTAACGGCGGGACGCGTGGCGATCTTCGCTGCATCAGCTATTGCTGGCCGCCTGCTATTGAGCAAACTGATGTCGTTCCTGAACAAGGCGGGCGAGGGGGAAGAGGCCGCCCACAGCATCGCGCCAACTATCCCCGAGGTAACCGGGTCACCGGAATCGGGGATCCCGTGGGATGTGCAAAGCCGAGAAGGTCGGCGCTGGTTGAGTATGGTGCTTGAGCCGGACGCGATATCCCGCGTCATGGATGAGCCGGCGAAGCAACCGATCCGGGTCTATGCCTCACTTCAGTCGGGGCCAACTGACGAGGCGCGCGCTGACCTCCTGCTGGCAGAACTAGAGCGAACGCATGCTTTTGACCGCGAGGTCCTTGCACTGTTCTCGCCGACCGGATCTGGCTACGTCAACTATGTGGCCTGCGAGACATTGGAGTATTTGACGCGAGGTAACTGCGCCAGTCTGTGCATCGAGTACTCCGTCTTACCCTCGGCGTTCTCGCTGCAATTGGTACCACGTGGTATTCGCCAAACCCGGCTTGTTGTGGATCGAATCGTGGCGAGGATGTTGGCCACGCCCGAGGAAAAGCGACCGAGATTCGTGCTATTCGGAGAGAGCCTCGGATCGCAAGTCAGCCAGGAGATGTTCACGGATCAGGGAGTGGACGGCCTCAAGGCTGTCGGTCTGGACGCAGCAGTCTGGGTAGGGACACCGGCGGGTTCGAGTTGGCGCAAACAGCTGTGGGGGAAGCGATCGCTGGCCGATGCCCCCGATGTTGGCCCGGGCGACGCCTACTTGCCTAGGAGCATTCAAGACTGGCATCGGCTCGAGCCCGCGAAGCGCGACGAGGTGCGTTACCTCTTGCTGCAGAACGGCGACGATCCTATTCCGAAGTTCGGATCGAGCCTGTTGTGGCGCCAGCCTGCCTGGCTCGGTCCAGAGAGTCAGCGACCGATCGGTACGCCGAAGGGGACAATGTGGATTCCGTTTGTCACCTTCATCCAGACATTCATCGACATGCTTAATGCGCTGACACCAACCCCCGGAGTATTCGCAGAAGGCGGCCACGACTACCGAGTCGAAATCCCGGGCGCCGTCCGGACGGTATTCCGACTCGACGCAACCGACGACCAAATGAACAGCATCCAGCAGGCGCTGCGGATTCGCGAACTGCAGTGGGAGGCAGCGCGTAGCTGGGAGGCTGCTGAGGCGAAGCCTGACTCCAAGAAGCGGGAAGAGG
>JBLHZE010000183.1:0-4889 GCA_047631015.1 Actinomycetes bacterium | reverse complement strand
CGTTGCACGCCGCTTGGCCAAGGCTGGACGTGATCTCAGTGTTGAGCGATTCCGACTCGATCAACTTCGCTGGGCGGGGATGGGTGCGCTTGTTGTTGTTGGTTTCGGCGCCCTCAAACTGCTGGGAGGTGATCCACTAGCGCCTGTTGCCTGGCTGGTTTTCACACTACTCGCTGCCGGTCTCGGTGCGATGGCATGTGACTACTGGTTGACGAAACGGGCTGCTGAGCGCGTCGAGCAGATCACAGCCGAACTGCCTGCATTCGCCGAGTTACTTGCTTTCACAGTCGCTGCGGGGCTCGCACCAGCGAGCGCGATGTCGCGGGTCGCCGATCGAGTTGGTGGTGAACTCGCGGCCGAGGTGCGCAGAACATGCGTCGAAGTGGCAGACGGTAGACCGTTTTCCGATTCGCTTGAAGCGATGGCGCAGCGGACCGGGTCCGGACCCGTCCAACGGTTCGTCGACGGGATCGTCGTCGCGATGGAACGGGGAACGCCGATTGCGGATGTGCTGCGCGCCCAGGCAATGGATGCTCGAGCGGTCGGCCACCGCTACCTGATGGAGTCGGCGAGCAAGCGCGAGATCTTTGCGCTGGTTCCCGTCGTCTTCCTGATTCTTCCGGCGGTTGTCGTCGTGGCGGTTTTTCCAGGTGTTATCGGATTGGCGCTGTAGCCGCAACACACAGATCCGGGGTACCCGCGAGCGCGGAGACAGATTCAAAGAGAAGAACAACAGAAGGGTAAGAGGGGAAATGGCACCAGCAACAAAGACTAGTGACGGATCCATCAACGAGACCATGACAGCGCTCGTCGGCGCGCTAGTCACCGTCGTCATTATTGGGCGTAATGGGACGAACCGACTCATCAGCAGAGTAAGCGCGCTATTACGGTCTGACCGCGGAGATGTGCCGGGATGGGTGCTCGTCACGGTGATGACGGCGGGCCTTGTTACAGGACTGTGGATGGTTGCAGATGACCAGTTGACCACGCTGCTAAGCAAGGCAATCAACTCTGTCAGCAACTGACGTGCAATCGCGGGTCGGACGGCAGCTCCGATCTACGGATCGGGGCTCGGCGGTTGTTGAGTTTGTACTGGTAGCGCCGTTAGTGCTCTTCCTGTTTGCTGCGATCGCGCAGATCTCCTTCGTTTCGTATGCGCGGTCGACCTTGATTGCCTGCGCGGCTGAGGGAGCGCGAGCAGGGGCGTTGTCGGATTCAGACTCCACAACCGCCCAGCGCCGGACCAAGGCGGCGCTGGGGGACAGCGTGGTCGCTGGCCTCGTGTATGCGATCAACGTTGCCGAGGAACGCAGAAACGGGATCGACACTGTCGCGGTGACAGTCACCGCCAAACTCCCACTTGTCGGGCTCCTGGGTCCGACAACGTTGCACGTCACCGGGCGCTCGCTACAAGAGGATTACTAGTGCGGCGGCTAGCTCACCGAGTAGTGCAGAGTCCCGGAGATCAGGGTGCGGCGGTGGTGGAATTCGTTGTGCTCGCGGTGGTGGTGATGGTGCCGCTTGTCTACGTGATTCTGGTCGTCTTGCAGGTCCATGCCGGTGCGTACGCGGTCGTAACGGCGGCGCGCGAAGCTGGGCGCGCGTACGTAACGGCCGATTCCACGACGACCGGTTCGACCAGAGCACGGGCAGCGGCGAAGATCGCCTTGGCGGATCAAGGATTCGCCGAGCCGACGTTGCGGATTCGCTGCGCTGACGGCCCATGCCTGTCACCGGGGTCCCGGGTTCACGTTCGCGTCCGAACCGATATCTCCATACCGCTAACCCCATATAGCGACGGGCGTTGGTCAATTCCGGTCTCGGCAGCTCACGAAGCTGCTGTCGACACCTACCGAAGCAGTTAGAGAGTTGGCCGTGCGCTGTTTCGACACAGAGCACCGATTACGGTGCAGGCTGCCCGCAGGACAAGACGGCAGCGTCCTTCTTTTGGTGATGGGGCTCGTGCCCATTCTGGCTGGTTTGATCGCGGTGGGGACTGACCTTGCGGTGCTCTTCACCCATCAGCGTTCGTTAGCGGCCGAGGCAGATTCCGCCGCCCTGGCAGGAGCCCAAGCCGCGAACCTCCGTCAGCTATATACCGGAAAGAACGTCACGGAGTTACCGCTGGATTGCCGCCGAGCCCGTGACATTGTCGAAGACCGCGTGGGATCGGATGCGAGCGATAAGCGGGTCTCGACGGCGGTTGTCGCTGGCTTCCGCTGCCGCTCAAATACCGTATCGGTCAGCTTGCGCAGTTCGGTGGAGCTGCCGTTCGCCTCTCACTTCGGGATATCACCCACGGTCGAGGTGGGTGCCGATGCAGCAGCGCGGTCGCCATTCCGCTAGCAGGTTTCCTGCTCCTGCTGCTTTAGGTCGGTTGATCCCTGGCCTCACGCAGTGACCGGCAGGAACAATGATTCATCGGAGGTCAACATCGGATAGCTACCGGGAGTTTTCAATCTCCGTCGGCCGTTGATGGCTACCCACCCCCGGGCGCACAATTGTCTTGGGCAACGCGCGATCCGACGTAAACCCCGTCGTGGCCTAAGCTCTAGCTCGTGGCATCGCTGGAGACTCTTGAACAGATGAAAGAAGTCGCCTCGACATTAGCCAGTATCGAGGCGGTCCTTGACATTCCTCGACTCAAAGTTGAACTCGGTGAACTCGAGGTCCAAGCATCAGTTCCCAATTTGTGGGATGACCCGGAGAACGCACAAAAGGTAACGAGCCGGCTGTCGTATGTACAGGGAGAGATCCGGCGGGCTGAAGAGATGCGCCAACGTGTCGACGACCTTCCGGTGATGTTCGACCTTGCGGAGGCAGAGGGCGATGACTCGATGCTCGCAGAGTCGCAGACGGAACTTGAGGCGATCCAAGGCGAAATCGCCCAGATGGAGATTCGCACGCTGCTCAGTGGGGAGTATGACGCCCGCGAGGCACTTATGACGATTCGATCCGAAGCCGGCGGTGTGGACGCCGCTGATTGGGCCGAGATGTTGTTGCGGCTCTACACGCGCTACTGCGAGCGGAAGGGCTGGACGTACGAGGTCTACGACACCTCCTACGCCGAAGAAGCCGGGATCAAGTCGGCAACATTTGCCGTGAAGGCACCTTATGCCTACGGGACATTGTCGGTTGAACAGGGAACGCATCGCCTCGTGCGGATCTCGCCGTTCGACAACCAGGGGCGTCGCCAAACATCATTCGCCGGTGTCGAGGTCATTCCTGTTGTGGAGCAGACCGACCACATCGAGATTTCTGAAGATGAGTTGCGGGTCGATGTCTACCGATCCAGTGGTCCGGGCGGGCAGGGTGTCAACACAACAGACTCGGCAGTGCGCCTCACGCATATCTCGACGGGCATCGTGGTGTCCTGCCAGAACGAGCGCTCGCAGATCCAAAACAAAGCTAGTGCGATGGCGGTTCTACAAGCCAAACTCTTGGAACGTCGACGATCCGAAGAGCGGCGGAAGATCGATGCGCTTAAAGGTGACAACAGTGGGTCGTGGGGAAACCAGATGCGCTCCTATGTGATTCACCCGTACCAAATGGTGAAGGACTTACGGACCGAACACGAGACAGGGAACACCGCAGCAGTACTCGATGGCGAGATCGACGATTTCATCGAAAGCGGTATTCGCTGGCGGCGGCAACAAGAAAACGCCTAAGCGCCGATCCGCTGCGGGCTGCTACTGCAGGTTGCGGCGCTTTGCACGGATCGCGACTGCCGCGACCACGCCGATCCCGGCGGCAATGACATGTCCGGTTGAGGTGAAATCTCGTGGCATCTTCCAGGGTGATGTCAGTCCTAGCAGCGCTCCGGCGCTAGCGATATCTCGCATGTGAGATCCGCCGGTCGGTCGTGCACCGATCGCTGCGAATCGGACAGCCAAGCCGCCGTAGCTGGGCCCGACGTCGAGTGCCTGCGTCACCTCGGGTGGGTAGTAGCCCGTCACGAGTCCGCGTCTGATTGTTACCGCGGTAAGCAGTGATGCCCCGAGATGCCCAATCATGAAGATAGCGGCCGTGGTTGCTGGTCCTAGGCGGCGCTCCGAGGTGACCATGGGCGGAATGCCAGCGGCAAGATTCAGGACAGTGGACCCGTCCACTACGAGTGCGCTGCCGAATAGGGCGCGCACTGGATGGTGATCAAGGTTATACAGGTTGGTTGATAGGTCTTGGGTAATGCGTCGGCCCTCGTCCGGCCGCAGGTTTTTCATCGTCGATGTTGCGATGATGACCCCAGCGTATGCCAGGCTGAAGGGTGCTTCGCGTGGAAGCCGCCGGGCGATCGTAATGAACTCATTTGCCGTCAACACTGGCGAAACGTTAGCACTGCGATCGACCCTTTACCGGTCGAGGCGACAGCCGGCGTTAGGGTCGCCTGTGTGACCTCGCCTACCCGTGAAACTCAGCCCATGTCATCAGGGATCGATCAAGCCGCCCTCGACAGTAGCGTCCGGCCCCAGGACGACTTCTTTGCCGCCATTAACGGCCAGTGGCTCAGGGACTTCCAGATCCCCGAGGACAAGGCGCAATATGCCTCGTTTACCGCGCTGCACGACGCCGCCGAGGAGCAACTCCACGACATCGTGACCGAACTTGTTTCCAAGGCGGACCTCAGCGTGGCGGCGAACTCCGATTCACAGAGCCCGGCGGCTCAGGTCTCCATCTTGTACAGCGACTTCATGGACACAGAGCGACTCAACGAGATCGGTGTCGCGGCGCTCGATCCTGTGTTGCGTCGCATTGCGGAGATCACCAGCGTTGACCAACTGCCCAGTGTCTTCGGCGAGTTTGATCGCTGGGGTTTGCGGGCACCCGTCGGGGTCTTTGTCCATCAGGACAATAAAGACGCAACTCAGTACATCTGCGATATCCGACAATCG
>JBLHZE010000182.1:0-4891 GCA_047631015.1 Actinomycetes bacterium | reverse complement strand
TGCTGCAACCCCATCACCTACACGGTGGTTTGTCCACGCAGTCCGCAGTCCGCAGTCCGTCGCTGAATCGACGTTTCGCCATAACTGAAGACGTTTAGTAATAACGAAATTGGATAGAACGATACGCATGAGCGGAAATAGGAAAGCAACCCAAACTTCTCAGCTGGCGTCTGTTGCCGCGGCTCTCGCCGTCGCGTTTGTCGACGGCCCACGCGCACTACATCGCTTGGAATCAGATCTGGAAGCAAATCGGGCCGTGGCAAAATGGCGCTAATTTCTGTACCAATCCTCCTCGACTGCCCGCATGTCTTAGCTACGTCGCTCGTCAGACGTGTCTTTCCTTTCTAGCGTGCAAAGCCAGTTGCTCGAAAACCCCTTGGAGGTGGATTCGCGGTTACTGAGCCGACAGATCTGATCAGATGACACTTTCTCGTGAAGTATCAAGCAGGTCTTGGAAGATCCGCTCTGGGGCAAGTGGGAGTCTGCGGACCCGTACTCCGGTGGCGTTAGCCAGCGCGTTGGCCAGTGCTGGGGCTACCGTATTGATCGGAGATTCGGCCACTGACTTGGAACCCAGCGGGCCGATCGCGTCGTAGGTGTCCGCAAAGAACACTTCCGTCACCGGGATATCAGCGTAGGTCGGAATTCGATAGAGACGCAGGCTCGGATTAAGGGTGTTGCCATCGTCATCCAGAATCCAGTCTTCCGTCAAGGCGAACCCAATACCCTGTGCAACCGCACCCTCGACCTGACCCCTCAGCTGCATCGGATTGATCACAACACCCGCATCTGACGAGTGCACACTTTGCAGGATTCGAATCTCGCCGGTTATCGAGTTCACCGCGATTCGTAGCCCGTGGGCATTGAAACCCACCGTCACCGGCGACCCGTACGCGCGCCGGGAAACCCCAAGGGTGACGCCCGCTTCTTCCGATGCAAGGAAGAGCTCCGACAGGGCGATATCGGACCCACCACATAGGACCGCATCTTCGATTAATTGGCAGTCCGCAAGTGCTGCGCCGGACTGCCTCGCAGCAAACCTCAAGATCTTGTCCCGCAGTGCCTGCGCCGCCAGTAGGACCGCTCTGCCCGAAACAAATACGCCCGCACTCGCGAAGGCACCAGTGTCCCAACCGCACTCGTCAGTATCAGCTTGGGTTATCCGGATCCGATCGAAAGTCGTGACCAACTCGGTGGCAACGAACTGGAGATGCGTTGTAGTCGTGCCCTGCCCGAACTCTGACGTCCCGACAATGAGTTCGAAATAACCGTCACCTCCCAGGCTTATGCTTGCCTCGGATCGATGCTCGGTGGGAGGCACACTTTCGTGGATCCCAATCGCCACACCTTCGCCAACAGACCACTCATCGGCAGTCGGCACCGGCGTGCCACGACCACTTGCCAATGCATCGGTCACCTGGTCCAGGCACTGATCCAAACCGTAGCTACCGATTGTGACGTCCGAGGGCTCGACTTCTAACCCAACTACGTCATCGCCATCGCGGAGCATGCTCTGACGACGGACCTGCATCGGGTCTATCCCTACTTTATCGGCTAGTTCGTCGATCGCACTCTCAAGGGCAAAAGTGGTTTGCGCCTGCCCGTAACCCCGGAGCGCACCGCTGGGCAGGTTGTTCGTGTAGACGGCGCACCCATCAAACTTCTTGTTGCGGCATCGATATACGGGCAGGGCATTCGTCGAAGCGAATAGCGTCATCCCGCCATGATTTCCATATGCGCCGGTATCGGACACCACCTTCATTTGGATAGCCGTCAAGGTGCCATCTCTCTTGGCTCCCAGTTTTACGTTGATCCACATCGGATGCCGCGAAGTGGCGCCGTTGAATTCTTCTTCGCGAGTCAACTCCCACGAGACCGGACGACCCGTATCCAAGGTCGCCAGCACACACAAATCTTCTGTCAGAACCTCCTGCTTACCACCGAAGCCACCGCCAATTCTTTCGCAGAACACTCGAATATCTTCTTCCTGCAAACCGAAGAGATAACTAAGTTTCTCCCGTGCTAAGAACGGCGACTGAGAACTGGTGCGGACGTTTAGCCGGGCGTTTTCATCCAACCAGGAGATAGAGCAATGAGTTTCCAAGTGGGCGTGCTGCATGCGCGGAGACTGGTAGTCCGCCTGATGCACGTAGTCCGCCTCGGCGAAACCTGCTTCCACATCTCCCGCATAACCATGCAGATCCACGAGTACGTTCTGTTCCGAATGCCTAATTCTTTCCTCGTCAGCCGCGTGTAGGACTGGCGCGCCTGGTGCCATTGCATCTTGCGGGTTCATCACTGCGGGCAGTACCTCGTACTCGATCTCTACGCTTCGGCATCCCTCCTCTGCGGCCCCCACACTCTCGGCGACGACCGCCACCATCCGCTGACCCACGAAGCGCGCCACGTTGTCCAGGATCAGCGTGTCATTCGGGTTCACCAGAAAATTCTCATGTAGCGCCGTGGTGTATAGCTTGGTCGGTACGTCTTCCCAGGTGTAAACAGCCACAACCCCTGCCATCGCCTCCGCCGCGGACTTGTCGATCGATATGACGCGAGCATGCGGGTACGGCGAGCGCATCACCTTCATGTGCAGCAATCCGGGTACTGCAACATCAAGGGTGTACCGGGCTTGACCCGTGACAATCTGGCGACCTGCGGGCGGGCCGGGACTCCCCCCGCAGCGATCGTCAGCTTTTCCTGCGTCAGCAGGTTTCACTCCCTGCACGGCATCGGCGATTGCCCGATAGCCGGTACACCGACAAAGATTACTCTTGAGGCTGCGTGGCAAGTCCTGCTTCTCTGCCTCATCAAACGTCGCGGCGGTCATGATCATTCCAGCGGTGCAGAATCCGCATTGGAAACCGGAGGCGTCAAGGAACTGTTCTTGCATCGGGTGCAATTCGTCCCCGTCAGCAAGCCCTTCGATGGTCGTGACTTCGTGACCCTCAGTGCGGAAGGCGGGTACCAGGCAACTGTGCTGCGGGTCGCCGTCGACCCACACGGTACATGCGCCACAGTCCCCGCTGTCGCAGCCCTTCTTGGTGCCAAACAAGCCCAGGTCCCGCAGGAACGTCCGGAGGCACTGCCCTGGATTCGGCTCCTCTTCGTATGTCTTCCCATTCACGCCATAGCTCATCGAGCTTCACTACCCAGCTCGAGACGAATCTGTTGGGCGAAGTAGTGGATCAAATGTTTTCTGTGAGCCGGAGTGCCGTTCGTGTCATCAAAGAGTAAGGAATCCGGGATTGCCTCCGCCAGCGCGTGGCGCAGAGCAGCTGCCTCTGGCAAACCCGAAAATCTTAGTTGGACGGGATGGGAAGTGGCAGCGGTAACGGTCAGTAGCAACTCGTCGTCAGCGCCCAGCGTCCCAATCAGAAACGCAGAAGAACGGCCAAGCTTCGTGATTGACATACGCCCGACGGCGTAACGCTTGTTCAGAGATGCCACTGGTAGATCAATCTGTCGCAGCAGCTCCCCGCGTTCCAGGATGTTCGTGTTATTTCCGGTCACGAAGTCGATAGCAGCTACTTCTCGGCTACTCCCATCTGCTGACCACAACACATATCTGGCCTCCAACGCCACGGCCATTGTGGTCATTGATCCTGCTGGCAGAGATAGACAAACGTTGCCACCGACCGTGGCGGCATTCCAGATCTTGGGACCAGCCAGGAACGCCCGGCAGCAGGTTCGGATTAAGGATCCGCCTCGCCATCCTTCTGGCGGCTGGAAATCGTGCAGCTCACGGATCTTGCACATCGCGCCGATTTGCAGCGTCTGACCCGTCCAGGTCAATGCAGGCCATTCGGCTTGATCCAAATCGACAAGGCGCTTGAGGTGATCCTGCCGGGTTGAAAACAGATAGGTTCCGCCGCCTAACCACGCATCGCCCTCACGCCATTCAAAACCAAGCCCTTCTGTGGGCGGCGAACCGATCTCACCAACTGTATTCAGATCCATATCCACTCCCTTTCTGGCACTGTAGTGTAGTGCGGGAGCCAACGACGTCGCTCCCGTGAAGCCCTCAGGACACGACTCCCAGCCCCCAGGGTGCCGCGGAGCCACCGGAGAGGAAGGGCACGCCACATGCGTGAAGTTCTCGCGCGACTCTCCCGGTCCCCGGGGCACACCTATGCTCTTGCCACGGTGGTGCGTACGAGCAAGTCGGCACCCTTACCGCCGGGCACCGCGATGGCAATCACGTCCGAGGGCGAGGCGATCGGATCCGTGAGCGGCGGCTGTGTTGACTCGACCGTTTACGAACTGGGCCAACACGTCCTGGCCGATGGGCGGCCACGCTACGAACACTTTGGTATCTCCGATGACCAGGCCCTATCCGTGGGCCTCACCTGCGGCGGAGAAATCGACGTCTTCATCGAAGCAATCTCACCGGATACCCCCGAGATCGCGCGGGTGACCGAGGCGCTAGCCCGAGATGAATCCATCGCCTTGGCGACAGTCATACGCGGGCCGGGTGTCGGAAGGCACGTGATAATCACTCCCGAGGATCAAGCTGGTTCGCTGGGAACTGATCGGCTGAACAGTGCTGTCAGTCATGACGCCCGCGGGCTCCTAGAATCAGGGAGTTCTCGAATTTTGGAATATGGGGAGACTGGGGAACGACTAGAAACCGGGGTTGAAGTATTCGTCACTAGTTTTGGGACACAACCACGGATGTTGATCTTCGGCGCCAGCGATTTCAGCGCAGCGCTCTGCCAGGCAGCGAAGCTACTTGGATTCCACGTCACCGTCTGTGATGCGCGCCCGGTTTTTGCCACCACATCCCGTTTCCAGGACGCCGACGAGGTCGTCCGCGCGTGGCCACATCAATGGCTCACCGACCGGCCCCTCGATAGACGCACGGCCATTTGTGTACTGACACACGACCCCA
>JBLHZE010000181.1:0-4906 GCA_047631015.1 Actinomycetes bacterium | reverse complement strand
GCATCTTCCGGGATCAAGCCTTGATCGGCTGGGTCACCAAGGAGTAGTCGGCGCTCGCGGGGACTAGCGCCCAGCAGGATCACGATCACCACGGCCACAATGAGAACCGCAAACAGATCTGATATCTGTAGTAGAGAGTCCTGCGTGGCGCTGGAGGAAACGAGCCCGAAGAGCGTGAAGCCCGCGGTCCCAACCAGCACGATCCGCATCTCTATTCGGCTCAGCCCGGACGCTGCAAACAGTGGCAGACTCCACAGGAGGTACCACGGCTGCAAGACAGGCCCGAGTGCAACGAGGAAGAAGAAGGCTAGCGCTGCCCCGCGCACAGCCGTCCGACCGCCGGGTTTTAGGCAAAGCCATGCCAGCACAATCAGGGTGGCCACTGTTCCCGCCGCCCGGGCGATCTCGACGCTGGTATCGGTGACATCCAGGCCGAACAGGCTCAGCACACCGCCGACTGCCATTCCCACGGCTGTCGGTGGCGAGAGCCACGTGCGCACCTCTCCTGGCGTTGACAAAGCACTGAGCCAACCCAGACCTGTCCCAGTAGCGAGAGCCAGCAGACCCAAAACCGAAACGGAGATCGCGGCTGTCCAGATCCAACGAACGATGATCCGGGTCCGGGTCGCAGTGACGCCAGCCCATACCAGTCCGATGAAGGGCAGCGCGACGAGACCAATCGGCTTCACACTGCCAGCGAGTGTGGCAAGCAGGACACCGAGAATCGGAAGACGCGAGAGCGAGACCGCGAAAGCCATTGCGACCAGCCCCGCCATCAGCGCGTCATTGTGCGCTCCTGACACAAAATGCATCAGTACGAGTGGATTGAGTACTGCCAGCCAGAGCGCCTTGGACGGCGAGATACCGCACTGATACGCGATCTTCGGCACCGCCCAGGCAAGCATGACGATCCCCGCGACAGCCAGCAGACGCATCGTCAATGCACCGCTGTAGGGGTGCGGACCAGCGAACTGGACAACTCCCCGGCTGAGTAACAACCAGAACTGCCCGTAGGGCGTCGGCGCCTCCGCCCACATCGGGTCTACCCCGTCGTTAAACCAGCCCGGCACCGCTGATGATCCGTTTGTGTATGGATCGATTCCGGCAACCATCAGCTTGCCTTGAGCGAAGTAGGAGTAAACGTCTCGGCTAAACAGGGGTGGGGTAAGCATCAGTGGGAGTACCCACGCCCCCAGGGCCAGCCAGAGGCGGCGTATCTCTACTACCCGACCATGAAGGACGTCGTAGCCCACGAGCAGCCAGGATTGGAGCAGGAGCGTCACTCCGACCACGACGGCAGCCTTGGAGATCACGGCCCCCAGCGTTGTCGATCGCAGTGCATCCACCACTGGTGAATCGAAAAGGGCCGTTTCCAGCGGCAGCCACCCGACTCCCAGTGCCCCAACTGCGATGAGGGTCGTGGCAATAAGACCGGGCACCACCGAACGCAGCACGAAGTCAAGCCACGTGTCCTGCCCTCTTACGTCGCCCGGTTCTCGGGCGGGCGGAATTCTCCCCGACATTTCGGCTGACACGAGCCCGAGGGTACCTGCGGCGTACCTCCTGACAAACCGCAGGACGCGGCGCGAGATGATGAGCCGTGAGCAAACGCCAATTGACGAACGCCGGTATTGACAATCCTGCTCTCCAGGCCTCCTATACACACTGCCGACAGATTAACTCCGCACACGGTAAGACGTACTACCTCGCAACCCTGCTGCTCCCGCCAGCTAAGCGGCCGTATGTCCACGCTCTCTATGCATTCGCGCGGTATGCCGACGACATTGTGGACTCTCTTGACGACAAGCCAGTCGAACAACGTTCAGCCGCACTAACTGAGCTCGCTGACCGGTTCTTTGCTGACCTCAACCGGGGCTACTCCGAGCACCCAGTGTGCGCAGCGACCGTAGACACAGCCTTGCGCTGGGGTATCGACACCGAGTACTTCGAAGCCTTCATTGACTCAATGCAGATGGATCTGCATATCGACCACTACGACACCTACGCGGATCTCGAGAACTATGTATACGGATCTGCGGCCGTGATCGGGCTGCAGATGGTTCCGATCCTTGAGCCAAGTGATCCAGCCGCCTACGGCTTCGCCAAGGACTTAGGCATCGCATTCCAGCTCGCCAACTTCATTCGTGATGTCGGCGAAGATCTTGAGCGTGGTCGCATCTATCTTCCGCTCGACGAACTAGCCGAGTTCGGCGTGAGCCCCGACGACGTACGAGCCCGCGTGATGACTCCTCAACTCCGACAGGTCATGGCAGCGCAAATCGAGCGAGTCCGTCGACTGGAAAAGCAGTCACGTCCCGGTATCGCCATGCTGGCACCAGACTCGCAACCGTGTATTGAAACCGCGCGAATCCTATACTGCGGAATCGTCGATGAAGTTGAGAACATCGACTATCAAGTCTTTACCGAACGCGCCAAGGTTCCGGTGAGGCGGCGCCTAGCAGTCGCCGTTCCCGCATGGCGACAAGCGCGGCGCGCTCGCACTGTCCGCTAGCTCTGATTCTGCGTGAATGGCCTACGTGGTGGGCCTGCCATCGGTGTGTGCTGAACTCCCTTACGCCCCCAGTAAACCCAGAGCACAAGCGTCAGAAGCACCAACGAGAACCCAAACATCACGTCCTCAATCGGAGAGAATACTAAGCGGCCATCTCCGATAAAAGGCGGAGCTTGATCCACAGGTGTTGAGCTGCCGGTGATCTGATCACCGTCGTAGCGAACAATCCGGAATCCGGTCAGCACACCATTGGTTAGCAGCTGGAAGAAGACGATAATCGCGTATGACACCCAAAAGATCCGCCGCGTCAGCAAGCGAGTCCGGATCACGAATAGATCGAGAATTACCGCGATGAGGATGGATGTGATGGCCAGCGCTGTGTAACTCATCACTGACCCCCTAATGCTGGCGAGGACGGCTCACTGTCAGTCGCTAGTCCAGCGGGCACAGTGTCGTCGGGCTCATCCCCGACAGGCCAGCCCCTGACAGCCCTCACTGCCTCTAGCGTGAGAATTGCACAGCACGGGATCACCAGGAAGAACAGCAGTTCCTCTAGTGGAAGCCCGCCAACCAGCACGACACCGATCGTTCGTGCACTGTCGAAGTCCCAGTGGCCCGCGGCAATCGCGTACAGATCCCAAATAACGAAAATAGAAACTACTGGCAGCAGGGTCAGCAACAGCCTCACCCACCGCCGATACACCCTTGTCCGGAGAGCGACCTCCAACCAGGCTGTTCCAATCAGGCAGAAGGCAAGTACGCCGAGGTACGCCAGTTGTCCCACGAACACAACGCTAGCCCAGGTCGAATAAGGCAGGTCAGACAGGCCCACGCCAGCGCAAAGGCGCACCGGAAGGGAATCAGTTACCCGGATACTTGAGCCTAGTTCGTACACTCGAACAGTGACTACCCCATCGCGGCCGCTGCTTGGGTCGACGATTGACGACCGATACCAGGTCGATGAGTTCGTTGCCCGGGGCGGAATGGCGACTGTATTCCGCGCGACTGACCTGCGCCTCGAGCGCACCGTTGCGCTCAAAGTCATGCATCGATCACTCGCCGAGGACCACGATTTCGTGATGCGATTCGTTCGAGAAGCCCGATCCGCTGCGCAGCTGACTCACCCATCCATTGTCGCCGTATACGACCAAGGCGAGGCAGATGGGTTCGTCTACCTAACGATGGAATACATCCAAGGTCAGACCCTGCGCGATCTTCTCCAGGACCGTCAACGACTGACCCCTACTCAAGCGCTGGCCGTTCTCGAGCCAGTGTTAGATGCGCTGGAAGCTGCCCACACCGCGGGTTTCGCGCACCGCGATATCAAACCTGAGAACGTCCTACTCGCGACTGATGGCCGAGTAAAAGTGGCGGACTTCGGACTAGCTCGCGCCATTGTGACGACGAATACGACAGGCCTGACTCAGGGACTACTTATCGGCACAGTGGCCTACCTGGCACCTGAACAGGTGGAACGTGGCCACGCCGACGCCCGCACAGACGTCTACTCAGCCGGGATCCTCCTGTACGAGTCTGTCGTCGGACAGCCACCCTTCTCGGGCGAAACGCCCATGTCAGTTGCATACCAACACGTCCACTCACATGTGCCGACGCCATCAACGATTCGCCCTGAATTGCCGACAGAAATTGATGAGTTAGTCGGCGTCGCAACCCAGCAGTCGCCAGAATCCCGATACAAAGATGCTGCCGACTTCGCCGATCACCTGCGAAAAGCACGGCTTAACCTAGCGATCAGCGACCGAGAGGGCGGTACCAAGACCTCGGAGGGTGATAGTTCCCACCACACCGTCATTCTCGACCGAGAAGCATCCACGGTCACCGTTAGTCCGCGGGCAACAAACCCGCTACTCCCTGCCAGTGTCGCTGGGGCTGCTGCATCAAGCCCTGCAGGGCTGGCAGCGGGCCAATCGGCCACTGTCACCAGCGTGAATGTTGACTCCCCTTCTCCCAACACGATGGCCGGTCCATCCGGCGGGCCATGGGTGAGCCCGAGTTCGGCCGCGGATGCCGTCACACCGACCCAAGAACCTCCACCGACAACTCCCGGCGGCGCGCAACTGAAGAAACGCGCACCCCGAAGATTCCGCATCCTGATCGCTGCTCTGATCCTCGCGCTACTCGGTACAGCCGTCGGATTCGGCGCATGGGCGTACACCAACAGCCAAATCGTCACAGTTCCGACGCTTGTTGGCATGACCCCCACCGCGGCCAACGCTGCCCTGGAGCCTGAGGGGCTGATCCTCAACGTCACGGGTGAGAACTTCAGCACATCGGTGCCGGAGGGTTCCATCTTGAGCACAAACCCGGCCGCTGGCGCACAGATTCGTCCTGGCGACACGATTGCCGCTACCACCTCAGCAGGACCACAACTTG
>JBLHZE010000180.1:0-4927 GCA_047631015.1 Actinomycetes bacterium | reverse complement strand
TCTCCCGGCTGCGGGATGCATTCAGGTAAACGAGGAATGCTTCAGTCCTGTTCGCTGCTCCACCCCGGGCTTCTTGGGCGGTCGAGATGACCGCGCCGATGTTTTATCTAGGTCACGAGCAGCTAAGAAACGCAAGCGTCGGACACCAGGTCGTTGTTGGCGGTGATGAAGGCCGCCACGCGGTCGCCGTGAAACGTCTGCGCACCGGCGAAACTGTGTCGATCGGTGACGGCCATGGTCTGGTGCTGGATTGCACAGTTGAGCGTCTGGTCGCTAAGGAGTCGTTCACAGTGCGTGTCAGAGCCGTTTATCAGATCGCCGATCAGATGACGAGAATCATCGTGATCCAGGCACTAATCAAGGGGGAGCGCATGGAACGCGCCCTCGAGACGCTCACCGAAGCCGGAGTAGACCAGATTTCGGTATGGGGCGCGGAGCACAGTATTGCCCGAATTCGAGCCGACCAGACTGTTAAGACCCAGGTTAAGTTCGACCGGAGGGTATTTGAAGCGAGCAAACAAGCTCGGCGAGCTAGCCGCCCGAAAGTCACACTGCTGGCCGATAGAGCGGATGTGATTCGCGCTATCCGCGAAGCTGATTTGGCGATTCTGCTCGATGAACTATCCGCCGCAGCCTTGCCTGAGGTGCTGCCCTCTCGGCGTCAGCAAAGCGAGTGCGAGGATCCACCGGTGAATGAGTCGATCGTGCTCATCGCGGGCCCCGAGGGCGGTTTTGGCGACGCCGAACGTGCACAGTTCCTGGAAGCGGGCGCAATCGGCGCTCGCATGGGTGGTGATGTCTTGCGTGCAAGCACGGCGGCGACGGTGGCATTGGGATGGGTTATGGGCGCATCCGGCCGCTGGTCAGTGTCAGACTGACTCCATGACTGACTCCATGACTGACTGCTTGTTTTGCGCGATAGCGGCCGGAGATATGCCCGCAAACATTGTGAGTGAGACGGATCGGGTGGTCGTGTTCCACGATGTCAGCCCTCAAGCGCCCGTGCACGTGCTTGCAATCCCGCGCAAACATTTTGCCAATGTGAGCGATTTGGCCGAGCAGGATCCCGCGCTCGCTGCCGAATTGCTTGCGTCCGCGACCAAAGCTGCCCGAAGCCTCGGGTTAATCGATGGCTACCGTGTTGTGTTCAATACAGGTGAGGATGGCGGCCAAAGCGTGAATCATGTGCACGCCCACGTCCTTGGGAAGCGCCAATTGACTTGGCCTCCGGGCTAACCCGGCATACTCTTGGGTACTCCAGATACATTCCCGCAACTTCCACTGAAATGGACTTATGACGACCTCCGATACCGCGTCGAAGATGAGCGTGCCGGCCTCGATCCCCATGGTCAACCTCCTGGGGGTGGGAGACGATGTATTGCGCGCGATCGAAAAGGCACTGCCACACGCCTTCATCACCGTACGGGGCAACGAGATATCGATTAGCGGTGACGAGACCGAGGCCAACCTCGGTAAGCAACTTATCGGTGAACTACTGATGGTGCTGCGCTCTGGACATCCAGTGACAGCCGACTCGGTGGAGCGATCTGTTGCACTTTTGCGTGGCAATAATGCGGTCACTCCCTCGCAGTTGATGACGGCTGGGATCCTGAGTAATCGTGGTCGGTCAATCCGTCCGAAGACCCTCGGCCAGAAGCACTACGTGGATGCAATTGACAAGCACACAGTGGTGTTCGGGATCGGACCGGCGGGAACCGGGAAAACCTATCTGGCGGTCGCAAAAGCCCTTCAAGCACTGCAGAGCAAATCGGTCAACCGCATAATCCTCACCCGACCTGCGGTTGAGGCAGGGGAGCGGCTCGGCTTTCTTCCCGGGACGTTAAGCGAGAAGATTGACCCGTACCTGCGTCCGCTCTACGACGCGCTACACGACATGATCGATCCTGACTCGATCCCACGGCTGATGGCCAGCGGCACGATCGAAGTCGCGCCGCTGGCCTATATGCGGGGTCGAACCCTCAACGATGCCTTCGTGATCCTGGATGAAGCCCAGAACACCACCCCGGAACAGATGAAGATGTTTCTGACTCGACTCGGATTCGGTTCCACCATTGTGGTGACCGGCGACGTGACTCAGATTGACCTACCCGGTGGCACCCGCAGCGGTTTGCGCGTGGTGCGAGACATCTTGTCGGGTGTGGATGATGTGCAGTTCTGTGAGCTCACGAGTAAAGATGTTGTCCGTCATCCGTTGGTTGGGCGGATCGTCGATGCATACGGCGAGTCCGAAGAACAACAGGTGCGCCCGTGACGATCGACATTGCGAACGAATCTGCCTGGGAAGGGTACGAGGAAAGCCTCGTACAGCAAGCTGAGTTCGTTCTTGGTCGACTGCGGATCCATCCTCAGGCTGAGTTGTCTCTTATTCTCGTTGATGAAGACGCGATGGCACTGCTACACGAGCGATGGATGGGCGAACCCGGACCGACTGATGTCCTGAGCTTCCCAATGGATGAGCTTAGGCCGCCAGGTGAGCAGGATTCACCGGACGCAGGGTTACTCGGCGATGTCGTGATCTGTCCAGCGATTGCCTCGAAGCAGGCAGGGGTGGCGGGTCATCGTCAGCGCGATGAGCTCGGGGTTCTGCTCACCCACGGAATCCTGCATCTCTTGGGCTATGACCACGCAGAACCTGATGAGGAGCGGCTGATGTTCGGGCTCCAAGGTCAACTAGTCGTTGAATGGAACCGGACGTTAGTGCAGGAGACCCAAGAGTGAGCGGCGATATTTGGTTGATCGCGACGGCGGTTGTTTTGACCGTCGTTGCCATGTTTCTTGTTGCGCTGGAATCTGCGCTAACCCGTGTCAGCAAGGTCAGCGTTAGTGAGTTGCAGGACCTGGGTGTCCCCGGGGCGGACCGGCTCGCGGTGGTCGTTGGTGATCGGGCCCGCTACGTCAATGTCATTTTGCTGGTCCGGTTAGCGCTGTCAACGTTTGCGATTGTCTGTGTGACGGTGGTGTGCTTAAAGGCTTTCCCCGAACCGCGGTGGCTCGGTATCGTCATCGCGTCATCCGTCATGCTCCTCGTCACTTTCATCATGCTGGGGGTGGCTCCACGCACGCTCGGTCGACAGCACGCCATAGTAATCGCTCGCCGAGGTTCCGGGGTGGCACGAGTCCTCAACGCAGTCTTCGGTCCACTCGCGTCCCTACTGATTCTGTTTGGTAACGCCATCACCCCCGGTAAGGGATACCGCCACGGCCCGTTTGCCTCGACTGCTGAATTGCGCGAGATGGTCGACATGGCCGAAGCGGATGCGGTCATCGAGGCTGGCGAGCGCGAGATGATCCACTCAGTCTTTGAACTCGGCGACACCTTGGCACGAGAAGTTATGGTGCCCCGGATTGAGATGGTGTGGATCGAGAAAGAGAAGCGATTACGGCAGGCGCTGTCGCTGGCTTTACGTAGCGGCTTCAGCCGGATTCCGGTTATCGGGGAAAACCTCGATGACGTCGTTGGGATTGTCTATCTCAAGGACCTAGCCCGTCGATCATTTGAGCATCGCGACTCGGATCACAGCGAGCGGGTCGAGAAGCTCATGCGACCTGTCATGTTTGTGCCGGACTCTAAGCCGGCCGACGAACTCATGCGTGAGATGCAGGCGACACGTACCCACGTTGCGATCGTCATCGATGAATATGGCGGAACGGCCGGATTGATCACGATCGAGGACATTTTGGAAGAAATTGTCGGCGAGATTGCCGATGAATATGACGAGCAGGAGATCGCCGAAAGCGAGCAGCTAGCCGATTCGTGTTGGCGGGTCAGTGCCCGGATGCAGTTGGATGACTTTGCCGAGCTACTTGACCTAAACCTCTCGGAGGAATCCGAGGGTGTCGAGACTGTCGCCGGCCTGCTAGCCAGCCGCCTGGGTGTTGTCCCGATTCCGGGATCGAGTATCGAGGTCGAGGGCTTTCGGCTGGTCGCCGAGATGTCCGCTGGTCGACGGAATCGGGTTGGAGTGGTGTTCGTCAGTCCTATTGAGACCGACGATGGTGAGGGCTGGGGTCCGACCGATCAAGAATCGGCGCCGTCTTCTCTAGGCGGGCCGGAAGAACTGGGTGTGACAAAGGGTGAGGAAGTGTCGAAGTGAGTACCGAGTCCCAATCGTTGATTGAGCTTAGTGATGAGGATGCCAAGCTGGTGACCTTAGCTAGGGGTGCCCGCGGGCGAGTCGGTGCCGCCACCGGTGCGGCTTTGCGCGATGAGACAGGCCGTACCTACTCGGGGGTGAATGTTGCGCTGCCGAGTCTGCGCCTCGGGGCACTCCAGCTGGCGGTCGCGCAGGCCGTTGCAGCCGGCGCACAGGACTGCGAGTGTGCGGTGGTGGTCTCGAGCGACGGTGGTATCGAGAAAGAAGACTTAGCCGCCGCGCACGACCTGGGTGGGACGGCTATTCGGGTTCTCGCCGCTCTGCCGAATGGCGATATCCAGGTCGATCTTCCAGGCGCACCAATAACAAGCGGAGAGTCGGCCTGATGGCCGATAAGTACGCGATAGAACAGCCTCCCGCCGACGGAGTCGAGTTTCGGAGCGGATTCATCTGTTTGGTCGGACGTCCGAACGCAGGAAAGTCCACGTTGATCAACCGGATCATTGGACGCAAGATAGCTATCACTTCTGATCGGCCGCAGACCACTCGCCGAACTGTCCGTGGAGTCCTAACACGCGCAGACGGGCAGCTAATCATCGTTGATACCCCTGGGCTGCACAAGCCCAAAACTCTGCTGGGCGAACGGCTAAATGACCTTGTGCGGTCGACCTGGACCGAAGTCGATACTGTCGGGTTCTGCCTTGCCGCAGATGAGCAAACTGGGGTAGGTGACCGACGTCTTGCTGCCGAGCTAGCCGGGATCCAGCGCAGTCCCATCGTCTGCATCATTACCAAGACCGATGTTGCGACCC
>JBLHZE010000179.1:0-4934 GCA_047631015.1 Actinomycetes bacterium | reverse complement strand
TGGCTCGCATCTTGGAGGTTGAGGCACCCGAGGGCTACATGTCGGTGGTTGCGACGGGCACGACCCGGTTCCGGGTCGTGAAGTGGCTGGAGGATGACCCCTACCCTCGGGCCGAATTAAGCGCGCTCCCGGAGCTGGCTTGGGACGCGACGCTTACACCGCAGTTCGACGAGACCGAGGCAGCCGTTCGGCATGCACTGACCGTTCACAACAAGCACAGCCCGACGTGGCCGCACAACGTACAGATTTCTCAGGACCCGATCTCGGCCTGCTGGCAGTTGGCAGGGATGGCACCGGTTGGTGCGCTAGACCAGTACAAGCTTGTCCGAGCCGAGTCAACCCATGAGTTGCTCGAACTGACGGCCCTATGTGCTCGGGAGGCCAGCCTATGATTTAGGATCTGGCCCGAGAAAGATGGACGCAGTTATTGCACACTATTGAGGCGGCAATTCTAGACTGGCTAGGGCTTCCTGGGGGGGACGACAGTGGGTGGAGCATTAGCGGCGGTCGGCTCTTTTTGCGCCCGCCGGAAATTCACAGTCCTGGCCGCTTGGGCGATTCTGATTGTGGTCATGCTCGGCTTGATTGGGGCGTTCGGAGCTCAGGTCAACAACAACTTCAGTCTACCCGGTACTGGCAGCCAGTCGGCAACGGATCTGCTGGAGTCAGATTTCCCGCCCCAACAAAATGGGACGAGTCCCATCGTCTTTCACATCGATTCCGGGTCGATGAACGACGACGCAAACAAGGCTGCCGTTAAAGCATCTTTGCAAAACATCCTTGCTGTTCCCAATGTCTACAGCGCGACCAATCCCTATGCCCAGCCCCAGGCTGGGCTAATCAGCTCGGATGAAAAAACTGCGCTCATCCCCGTCCTCATGGAGATCAGCTCAGGATCGCTGACCGTCGAAAACTCGGAACCGGTGCTGGCTGCAACGCAGCCGGCGATCGAGGCGGGTATGGAGACGGCTGCGGGTGGTCCTATCGGTAGTGCCCTTTCGGAACCGGACACGGGCCCAAGTGAAGCGATCGGCATGATCGCGGCGGCCATCATTTTGGCTTTCGTATTCGGAACATTGATAGCTATCGGTCTGCCTCTAGTGACGGCCATTTTTGGCCTGGCTGTTGGTATAGCGGCGGTGGGACTGCTCGGCCATATCGTCGCCATTCCGAGTACCGGAACGACGCTCGCCACCATGATCGGACTCGGAGTCGGAATCGACTACTCCCTGTTCCTGATCTCTAGACACCTCGAGAATCTGCGTAACGGACTCTCGGTGCACGAATCTGTCCGTTCGACGGTCGCGACGTCTGGCAATGCTGTTGTCTTCGCCGGAACGACCGTCATTATTGCGCTGCTCGCATTAGGAGTCGCCCAGATCCCGCTCGTCACTGCCCTTGGCTACGCTACTGCCGTCGCGGTAGCAACCGCCGTGCTCGCTGCCATCACGCTACTTCCGGCCATTCTGGGACTAAGCGGGATGAAGATTATGGCGTTGCGTATCCCCGGCCTCGGTAAGGGGATGAGTAAAGATCCGGCCAACACGATTTGGGGTAAGTGGTCGCGGCTCATTACCGGGCGGGCAGTATTCGCCGTGGTGCTTGCGCTCCTTGTTTCAGCGCCGCTGATCTACCCGATGTTCTCGATGAAGCTCGGACAAGAAGATCTTGCGGTTACACCAGAGTCGACCACCCAGCGACAGGCCTTCGACATCGTGAACGATGAGTACGGCCCTGGCTACAACGGTCCGTTGCTGGCCGCTACGGAACTCAATCCAGTTGCGGCGCCCAGTGCGCAATACACCGCGCAGTATGACCAGGCGACCGCTTTGCAGTCCCAACTTGAAGCTGAGCAGACGAGCTTGACGAATCAGGCCGACGAGCTCGAGGCAGAAGAGGCGAATCTCGAAGCGCAAGCGGCCACGTTGACCTCAGATAAAGCCGATTTGCAGGCCGAAGAGAAGTCCCTGACCAAACAAAAGAACCGGCTGGAAAATCAGAAGTCTGCGCTGGAGCGAGAAGAGCAGAGTCTGAAGGCTCAGACGAAGCAGCTTAAAGCGGAGCAGAAGGCAACCAAACAAGCGCGCGCGGACCTGCGCGCCCAGGCCAAACCGTTGGTCGCCGAGCTCGAGAACCTCGGCAGGGCAGACGCCCTGCTCAGCGAGGATATCTTCATCCTCGACGCACGCATTGCGGTCGAGACTGATCCGATCGAGAAGGCAAAACTCGAGCTGAAACGCGCAGCCAAGAGCGCCGAGCGTGCGGCCAACCGTATCCGGATTGCGGTCGTCGAAAAAAAACTTGTAGATCTCGCGGATCCGGCGAGAGTGCTCGCCAAACAAGAGAGGCAGATTGCCGCGCATGCCAAGGTGCTGGCTAGGGAAGCCGTAGTCCTAGTCCGTCAGGCTGCCGCTCTTGCCCGCCAGGCAGCGCAGTTAGCCGCGCAAGCAGCAGCCCTCGCTAAGGAGGCGAAAGCACTCGAGGCGAAGGCCGCCGATCTGACCAAACAGGGTAACCAGCTACAAGCTGCTGCCGATTCGTTGCAGAAGCAAAAGAAAGCGGCCGAACAGCAGAAGCAAGTGGCCGAACAACTTCAGCAAGAACTGACGGCCGAGCTGACCTTGGCTGGCGGAGATCCGCGGGGCACCGATACTCGGATCGTCACGTTGCAGAATGCGCTGACTGCGACTCCAGGGGTTGCGCTCGTCTCGCCGCCGTCCATTAACAGCAGTGGGTCGGCGTACACCCTCAGCGCCATCCCGACAACTCAGCCCGCTGATCCCGCAACTGCAACGCTGGTACAGACCGTTCGTGACGATGTTGTACCTCCCACCGAGGTCACTGGTGTCGTCACCTATGTCGGCGGGTCTACCGCTGCCAACGTGGACCTTGCGACCCAGATCACCGATAAACTCCCCTACGTCATCGGGGTCGTTTTGATTCTCAGCTTTGTGCTGATGCTGGTCGTCTTCCGGTCGTTACTCGTACCGCTTCAGGCAGTTATTACCAACCTTGTCTGCGTCGGCATCTCGTTCGGAGTCCTCACCGCTGTCTTCCAGTGGGGTTGGGGTCTGAGCTTGATCGATCTACCCAGCCCGACCAACAGCGTTCCGATCATTAGTTACGTTCCGCTCATGATGTTCGCGGCACTGTTTGGGCTTTCGATGGACTATCAGGTGTTCGCCATCTCGCACATCCAGAGCGAGAAGCTAGCTGGCGCATCCGCCCACGAGGCGGTACGCAAGGGCCTTGCTGGCAGTGGGCGGGTCATTGCCGCCGCAGCGCTGATCATGATGTCGGTATTTGGCAGTTTCATCCTCAACCCGAACCCGGTGATTAAAGAGTTCGGAGTCGGGCTGACGGTTGCTGTGTTCTTCGCCGGCCTGATGACGTTGTGGCTGACGCCCGCGCTGCTGACCCTCTTTGGTGAGGCGACCTGGCACCTGCCGAGATTCCTCGACCGCATCCTTCCGCATATCTCGATCGAGGGTTCACCTGATGAACGTGCAGAGCTGGATGCTGAAATAGCCAGGGCCCATGCCTCCGCGGCGGACCCCGGCGCGGGCTCGGCCGCAAAATCGGGAGGAAATCAGCCTCAGAGTGAGCAGCCTCCGGATGATGAATCTGGGCTATCGATCCTGGATAAGTAGCAGCAGGCTAGCCTTCGCCAATGCGGCAAATTGGCTCGGCAATCTTTTGGCTCTGGGTGGTGCTGAGCTCCATCCCGTTGTTCATCATCGCGGTTGTGGTGTGGGCAGTTACTGCTCCTTTCGATAAGCGGCGACGGGCGCTGCACCAGTTCACCTGCTTCTGGGCATCGCTCTACACGTGGACGAACCCGGCGTGGCGCGTGTCGATCACAGGTCGGGAGAACATCGACCCCAAGCAGACATACGTGATGGTGGCCAACCATCTGTCGCTGCTGGACATTCTGGTGTTATTCCGGTTGTTCAAGGACTTCAAGTGGGTCTCAAAGGCAGAGATCTTCAAAGTTCCCGCTGTGGGTTGGAATATGCGCCTCAACCGCTATATCCCGCTGAAGCGTGGCGACAGGGCAAGCATCAGAGAGATGATGACCGCTTGCGATGCGACGATCCGGGGCAGTTCATCCATTATGATGTTTCCCGAAGGCACCCGATCCAAGACTGGCGAACTCCGCGAGTTCAAGACAGGTGCCTTCGACCTAGCGCGGTCGACCGGTACGCCAATCATTCCGATGGTGATGCACGGAACCCACGACGCGCTCCCTAAACACGGTTTTGTCCTCCAGGGACGCCACGCGATCTCAGTGACTGTGCTTCCGGAAGTTCCGGTGGAGGTTGTCGAGGGTATGGGTACGACTGAGTTGACGGCTTACGTACGCACCATCATCGCTGACGAGATCGCCCGCGAGGCGGAGCTCAACCACCAGCAGTAGCAAAAAAGGCCCGGCGCCGGTGGCTGCCGAGCCGCCCCTTTGCCAGCGAACATAGCGATAGGGCCCTCTCGCGTTGCGAAAGTGCCGGGAAGTCGGAGATCATCTGGAGGCTCGGGCGCGAGCATACTCGGGCCGCCATTCAATCAATCCCTGAAGGATGAGTGCCATGGGGTTCGGTCAATCAATCACTACCTGCTTTTCGAAGTACGCGACTTTCGCTGGTCGAGCATCGCGCAGCGAGTTCTGGTGGTGGGTGTTGTTCGTCGGGATTCTTTGGTTTATCGGTGCGGTCCTCGACGGGCTTATCGGTACGACGTACAGGGTCCCCTTGGGTAGCGCCGACGCAACAGTCGGGATCATCCACACGATTCTGGTGCTCGTCGTCCTGCTCCCAGGGATTTCAGTTGCTGTCCGACGGCTTCATGACACGGATAAGTCCGGCTGGTGGTGGTGGCTCAACATCATCTGCTTCATCGGTGGAATCGTGCTCCTCATCTTCTACGTGACGGATTCAGGC
>JBLHZE010000178.1:0-4955 GCA_047631015.1 Actinomycetes bacterium | reverse complement strand
CGAGAGTTTTTCACCGCTCGCTAAGGCGGTTGTGACCTGCGCCGAGCGAGGATTGTCTCCGTCAATCAACACAAGCCCGCCAGATGTTGCGACTGGGAGTCGGTCATCGGTAAGCACAGTGATCGGCACATACCTCGGCATCGGGTCCAGAACTGTGCGATCTGCGTTCCAGTCATACCGGCGAAATGGCGTCCAGGGCAACGAGATGGCATCGCCAGCTGGACTTTGCTCAACCCGCTCCCGCAAGTCAGCCCAGCTCGGCGAATAGCTGACGGCACTGAGTTTGCCGAACCCACCAAGCGCCATATCCGGTAACACTGCGATCGGGGCCACCAGCAGCGCCGCCAATGCGACATGCTTAATACGACGCAAAACGCTGACGCGTTCCAGCACGTCAACCAGGCCCAGTGGAGCCGCAAGCGCACTAAAGACTACGAGCGGCAGGAGTAGCTTTTGGCCGTCTCGCAAGATGCCGCCACCGGGTATCCACTCCATCAGGCTGGACATCATTGGCTGACTGACCTGCCAGCTCGCTAACAACGCCCAGCAAAAGCCGATACCGGCAATCACTAGCAACCAGTTGGCCACGGACCGATCGAGTACCTGGCCCAATCGACGACGACCGAAAAGCGCCAGTACTACGAGGACCAGGCCTACGACAGGGATCCACGGTAATGCCCGGGATGCCGGCACAACCTCGGCATTCCAGGTGCCAGCTCCTGCTAGCGCTGCCCCAAGGACACCCGCCCAATTCTCTGGCCGCAATGCGAACGCGGAGGTTCCCGCCTCGTCCAGCCTGGAGATATTCGGGTTCAGGACTGCTGCAACCCACCACGTCGATGTGAACAACACCAAAGCCGTCGCCGCGGCTACGCGTTCCCAACCCCGAGCGACGGATCGATAGAACAAGGCGGGAAGAATCAGGACAACCATGAGTAGCGCGCCGCTTGGCACCAGAGAGCCAAGCGATGTGGTCGCAATCACCCGAACCCACGCACCCTGCTCACCGCGGCGCATTGACGCCACCTGCACGAGTACCCACGGGGTTGCCCCGTACGCAACCAACAGCGCCCAATGGCCGATAACCAAGCGCTCTGCCACGAATGGATTCCAGATCATAAGCGTTATCGCGGCGAGCCGAACAAGGAGCGGAGTGGTACTTAGAACCCGGTTCGCTCCCATCCCCGCCAGGACAAGGGCCCCGAGTAGCGCCAGTTTCTGTACGAGCTGCCCAGGGATAGGTCCGGCGATGAATCCGACTAGCGGATCTTGTGGGACTGCACGAGGTAAACCCGAATCAATTCCGAACACGGACGGCAGGAGGGATTGCTCCGGGGTAAAAACCATGTCGTAGGACAGGACGTATCCAGGCAATAGCGCGGGACCTAAAGCCAGAACGCCAAGCACAACCGTCCACGCGAGAGGCGCCCAGCGGTACGCCGCGAGCGACCAAAAGCCGCCGCTGTAGATGGGCGGCGCAACGAGTCCCGGCATCGGACCCCCTCCTCTCAGCAACTGGTCACACGTCCAGCGAGCCAACTTTTCGGAATTAGTCGTACATCTAACCGCGGCGCGTCGGTTAATTGGACCCAGCTTCCTCCACTGATCCGCCACTGGCGCATAGGCTGTCAGGCCGGAGGACAGATGGCGATAAAAAACACCACACCACGCGCGAGGTTAGCCTCGATGCAAGATGGTGCGCTGAGCGGCGCAGTGCTTGTGGGTATCGGGTTGGGCGTTGGCCAGGTTATGGCCTACCTGCTGAGTTTGATCGCTGCCCGCAGCCTCGGCCCCGAAGGCTACGGCGTTTTCGGGTCGATGCTCGCTCTGCTCATGGTGGGCGGCGTTCTTGCACTCGGGATCCAGGCTGCCGGAGCAAAACGCATCGTCCTTGCCGCAGATGGTGTGCGCCTGAGGGTCGGGTCAGGGATCGTCCGCTGGTCGCTGACGGCGGCTCTTGGTATCGGTGTCGCGACGGTCGTGGTCTCCCCTGCTCTCAGTTGGTTACTGCACCTTGGTGGACCGTGGCTGATCATTCTTGTGGCAATCAATCTTGCACCCCTGACAATCTGGGGAAGCCTGCTTGGCGTCGCCCAGGGTCGCGAAGCGTTCGCTCGACTAGCGGCAATTTATGCCGTGGTCGGTATCGGACGCGCAGTCGGCGGAATCGCCATCGTCGTCCTAACCCAATCGCTCATCTGGACCTTGGTCGGAATGGCCGTGGGGACCTGGGTGGCTGTGGCTGCCTGTTGGATTCTGACCAAGCCCCTGGTCGACTGGCCGGGCGAAAAGCTCGCTAATTTCCGGATCGACGTTTTTCACGCCACTCACGCCTTGTTAGCGCTGTTTGTGTTGACCAACCTCGATGTTCTCCTTGCGCGCCACTTCCTGACGGCCGAGCAGGCAGGGCTGTACGCGGCTGGCGCGGTCGTGACAAAAGTTGCCTTCTGGCTCCCGCAGTTCGTCGCAACGATTGCTTATCCGCGCCTCACCGACCACCGCCGCGCCGCAACTCTGACAAAGGGCGCTTTAGCAGTCGTGCTGATCGGCATCGCCAGCGTGGCTTTTGTCGCCCTCTTCCCAGGATTTGTCGTTACCTTTATCGGCGGCGCGGCCTACGAGGACCTCGTCAGCGAGATCTGGATCTTCGCGGCCATCGGGGCGACGTTCGCGTTAGCCCAATTCTTGCTCTACAGCCAAATCGCCGCCAGCAAGCGGGCAGCTATCGTCGTCCTATGGATCGCCACCGCTGCGCTCGTGGTGCTCGTGATCGCGTTCCACGCCTCAGTTCTTCAGATTGCCCTGATCGTGTTGAGTGTGGCGTTAAGCCTGTCGCTCGTAGGTGTCGTAGAACTGTTCTTCGAGAAGTCACGGGAGGGTCGAGTTGCCAAGCACGCCAGTTGATTCCGTGGGTCATCGCGGCTCAGCACGCGATCGGGCTCATGCGGTGAGCCGCGATCGGACTAAATCGATCGAGGCGGTGGATAGTGTCGCGGCCGTCATCGCCCAGATCGCCCACGCGCCAGAGCGTGGCGTCATTCTCGCTGACGGGTCTGGAAACCGGTGTGATTGGTCGACGAACTCGGGTGGTCGTCGTATTCAGCAGGTCGGACGGCTAGCAACTCCGGCGGTCGAGTGGATCGATTGGGACCGCCAGGTTGCCCGGGTCGCTCCGGGTGCCACGGTCTCCGATGTGAGCGCCGCCTTGCTAACCCAAGGGTGGTGCCTTCCGATACTGGCTGGGAACCCGCAGCGCACTATTGCGGCCATGGTTGCGACCTCGGCGAGCGCTCCGCATCAACTCCGCTGCGAGTCCCTCGGCAACACCATTCAGGCTATTGAACTAGTCGATGGCACCGGGTGCATGCACCGCTTCAGCGTAGGCGATGAGGACTCGCGGGCTTTCTGGGCGGTGATCGGTGGCTTGGGGCTACTGGGCGTTATGACGGGCGCCGAGTTGGCCATCAGACCGGTGAGCTCCGGTTGGCTGCTTGTCGACACGGTCCGAGTGGACTCATTCGACGAGATTCTTCGAACACTCAACGATTCCCGTGGTGATCGCTACTGCACAGCTCTGCTCGACATGTCATCTGGTAGTTCATCGCCAGGTCGCGGGACTGTCTTGTCGGCCAAACACGCACGCGTCGACGATCTGCCGACATCGCGACAGCACGCTGCGCTGACCTACGAACCCGGCGCCGGGCCAAATTCCCCAAGACCGATCCGGACGAAGATACGACAAACCCAAGTGGGACGTCTCTTCGCGGCGATTAAACATAAATCCTCGCCGCCACACATCGACAACGAACTTCAGACTGTCGCTGACTTCTTCCACAATCGAGCAGTGACGCCAACGTCAATACCCGACTCATCGGCTTGGATCAACTATGACTTCTGCGTTCCGGTCGAGGCTGTCGACGTAGTCTCTGACTTCCTGGATCGAGCCGTGGCGGGGCAGATTGTCGGCTTGGCTGCAACACTCAGCCGGGTCGATTCGCACAAGGTGGGCCCACTTGGCTGGGGTCAAGCAGGCTTTGCGGTTCACCTGGCCTTACCGACGGAATACGATGGATTGCCCACTTTGCTCGATTCATTCGATGAGCGAATCGCAGATGTGGGCGGATGCGTTCACCTCGGCACCGACAGTCGCGTTCGACCCGACGTCGTCTCACACATGTATCCCAAGCTCGATGACTGGCACTCCTTGCGATCGCAGTTCGACCCACAATCACACCTGCAATCGGACCTCTCGCGTCGGTTAAGCCTGTGATCGATTCCGTTGGAAACGTTTCCGCTTTGATGGCCATCGGGCCAAACAACTCTCTTGTACTCGCCACTATCGACCGACTCACTGGACCTCGACTTAAGCAGGCTGTGCTCATGGACTTCGATGAGAACCGGTTGGGGCGCAGTGCCAGTCGAGTCCAGCAGTTCGGTGTGCCAGATGTGATCACTGAGCAGTATGCGATCGACAATCCGGCTCAGCAGGCTGACCTTGTTGCCAGCGGCTTCGGTCGCCGCGATATTGACGTGGTCATCATCGGAGTGACCCCAGAGCCCCGGGTATCCGGGGTCACGACGCCGGAATGGTCTGAATCCGTCCAGACCATTCGCTCATCTCTCATTGATCCATTGTCTTTCGCCAATGCCGCTCTGGATGCGCTGATCGCACAAGGTCACGGAATCCTTGTCGTCCTTAGCCATTCGGCAATGGCCAGCACATCTGGGTTAGACCGTGCGTACTGTGCGGCGATGGCGGGACTTGGGACGCTCACCGGTTCGTTGGCCGATCGCGCGGAAGGCAGCGGCGTGCGAGTCATTAGCGTTCGCCTCACTCCAGTGGCAGACCCGAACGCGACCGACGAAGAACACAGCTCGGCGTGGGTGCGGCCTGCCGATGTCGCCTCAGCAATCGCTGCAGAAGTGCGCACAACTCGACGCAATGTCCGAAATAC
>JBLHZE010000177.1:0-4980 GCA_047631015.1 Actinomycetes bacterium | reverse complement strand
TGTTGCGCGGTCAGGCCCTGCGTGAGTGCACGGGAGAAGCTAGCAACCACGCCATGCTGGCGGGAGAGGCGCTCGTTTGCTTCGTCGCGGCTGTAGCCACCGGAAAGCGCTACCACTCGAAGAACGTTCGGATGGGCGACCATCGCTGCATAGAAGTCATCGGTCTCTGGTGGTGTCACCTTCAGCATGACCTGTTGATCGGGTGCCAAACTATCCAGCTGCTCGCGCATGGCGTCGCGTAGTAGACGCTCGGCTTCGGGCTTGTCGGGAGCATGGATATCGATCTCAGGCTCGATGATCGGGACGAGGTCTTTGGCCAGGATCTGTCGGGCAAGCTCGAACTGCTGATCCACGATGGCGCGGACTCCAGACTCGTTTCCTTGTGAGATGACCGAGCGCATCTTTGTTCCGAAGATCCCCTTGCCGCGCGCGCGGTCGAGGAGTTGGTCGAGCCCGGGTATCGGCCGCATCATCTGCGCTCCGCTGACCTCGGCTTCGAGGCCCTTGTCGACCTTCAGGAATGGCACGACGTGCTTCTCCTGCCATAGATAGTTGGCGGTCCCGCGCCCGTCAACGTCACGATCCATCGTCATCTCGAACAGGATCGAACCGAGGATACGATCACCATTGAAGACCGGACTGGTCATGATGCGGGTGCGCATTTGGTGAATGAGGTCGAACATCTCGGCATCGGTTGAATAGTCGCTCGCGTCGATCCCGTAGAGCGTGAGGGCCTTGGGAGTGCTGCCCCCGCTTTGATCTAGTGCGGCAATAAATCCACGACCATTTTTCATCTTGTCATATTGCTGCTGATTCATAATCTCGATTCCTTGTGTGCGACCCATGGTTGCCCCTTGCAAGCATGGCACATTGCCGGTTGAGGGAGCAGGATGTTTACCACGTTGCTACATCAGGGCACAATCGAAGCGTGACTAATCGCCTGTCCACCGCGACATCCCCGTATCTGCGCCAGCACGCCGACAACCCCGTCGACTGGTGGCCGTGGGGTGATGAGGCTTTCGCCGAGGCGAAGCGCCGCGACGTTCCGGTTTTCTTAAGTGTCGGCTACGCGGCCTGCCATTGGTGCCATGTGATGGCACACGAGTCATTCGAGGATGCGGATACGGCGGAACAGCTGAATAACAACTACGTCAGCATCAAGGTCGACCGGGAGGAACGCCCGGATGTCGACTCGGTATATATGGCTGCAGTCCAGGGTCTGACGGGGCACGGTGGCTGGCCGATGACCGTGTTTCTAAACCACGATCGCGAGCCATTTCACGCGGGTACTTACTTCCCGCTAACAGCGCGCGCGGGAATCCCGTCTTTTTCGCAGGTGTTGTCCGGCGTATCTGAAGCGTGGGTACAACGGCGGATCGAGGTCGATCAGGGTGCAGCGAAGATCGCAGGATCATTAGTTGACCAGCAGGAGCGTCCTGCCTTTGTTGAGATCGCGACCGATGATCTTCGCGGTCGCCTTGATGATGCGACTGGTTTAGCCTTGCAGCGGTTGGCACACGACTTCGATCCAGTCAGCGCGGGTTTTGGAACTGCGCCAAAATTCCCGCCGTCGACGGTCCTGGAGTTTTTGCTGCGGCACTGGCAGCGGACTGGGGCGATCGAGGCATGGGCATTTGCAACGGAGACCTGCGATGCGATGGCTCGCGGTGGAATCTACGACCAATTAGCGGGAGGCTTTGCGCGGTACAGCGTTGATCAGCATTGGGTCGTTCCACACTTCGAGAAGATGCTGTACGACAACGCGCTTCTCCTGCGGGTCTACGCGGAACTCTACGTATTAACCGGTTCAGAACTGGCGCGGCGTGTGACGACCGAGACGGCTGAGTTCCTCATACGCGATCTGAGAACCGCCGAAGGCGGATTCGCTAGTGCACTGGATGCGGACGCCCCAGAAGAATCTGGTGGACATGCTCACGAGGGAACCAGCTACGTGTGGACCCGCGAGCAACTCACAGCAGTCCTGGGTCCTGAAGATGGCGCGTTGGCCGCGCAACTCTTTGTGGTGACCTCCGACGGGACTTTTGAGGCTGGCGCTTCGGTGCTGCAATGGCCGGTCGATACGTGGCCAGGTGCTGGCGCTAATCCGGAGAGTTCAGGGAGCTCAGGCGGGAGTGAAAAGCTCGCCGATTGGCGCGCTCGGGTGATTCCCAAACTGCTAGCCGCTCGAAATGAGCGCCCGCAACCCGCACGAGACGACAAAGTTGTTGCCGCCTGGAATGGCTTGGCGATCGCCGCGCTTGCCGAGGCGGGGAGAGTCCTCGGGAAACCGCACTGGATTGCGGCCGCGACCTCATGTGCCGATTTGCTCGTATCGACCCATATACGTGAACTCCCCGGTGGTGCGGCCCGCCTACTGCGGGTCTCGCGAGATGGACTGGTGAACCCGAACGCGGCCGGTGTTCTTGAGGACTACGGCGACGTTGCCGAAGGCCTACTCACGTTGGCCACCGTGACCGGCGAGTCCAGGTGGATCTCGGCCGCCGAGCGCCTCCTGGAGACAATAATCGATGAATTCGGCAATCCTGCGGGCGGATTCTTCGACACCGCCGCAGACGCCGAGGTACTGATTGTTCGTCCCAGCGATCCCGCCGACCTAGCTGCTCCGGGCGGATGGTCGGCCGCCACGAACGCACTCCTTACCTACGGCTCGCTCATGACCAGTGAGCGCCACCTGCGAGCAGCGGAAAGCGGCCTGCAGATCGCCGATCAGTTGGGACGAAAAGCGCCACGGTTCGCTGGTTGGCTGCTCACCGCTGCGGAGGCGTTCATCGACGGACCGTGGCAAGTCGTCATCGTCGGAGACCCAACAGACAGTGCCACCGAGGAGTTACGTCAGGCTGTGGCCAGCAATGACCGGGTAGGTCTCACAGTGCTGGTTGGTCGCCCCGATGACAATGTAAGTACCGGGCCATTCGCCGAGCGCCCGATGATCGACGGTCAGGCTACGGCCTATATTTGCCAGGGCACGCTATGCCATCCACCAGTCACCTCGTCCGAGGATGTACGCGCATTATTGGCGAACAAACCGATAGATAAGCCGAGCTGATTACGAACTTCTAGGCGCCAATCGAGGCAATTTCGTCCGTCAGGACCCCACGGGCGCGAGCGAACGTGGGAGTATTGGCCACTGTGGGTATCCGGGACGTAGTTTATGGCGCATACGCCAAGCGCCTCAGTGCCCAAATCGACTCTGAGCGCATCCCGCGCCACGTCGGCGTCGTTCTCGATGGCAACCGTCGATGGGCAAGTGAGCAGGGGTCTAGCTCACAGCACGGGCATCAAGCTGGCGCGGCTAAGATCGAGGAGTTCGTTGGCTGGTGCGAGGACGCCGGAGTTGAGGTCGTCACTCTCTGGCTGCTGAGCACGGATAACCTAGCGCGACCGGAAGCCGAGCTCGAATCACTCCTGACAATCATCAGCAACACGGTAGACGACCTTGCCGCGACGAAGCGGTGGCATATCCATCCGGTCGGAGCACTCGATCTATTGCCGGATAAGACTGCCAGCACGCTCAAAAAGGCAGATGTCTCCACCCGCGAAATTCAGGGAACGATCGTTAACGTTGCCGTCGGATACGGGGGACGCCGTGAACTCGTAGATGCTGTTCGGTCGCTTTTGGTCGAACAAGCCGCACTCGGAACCAGCCTCGATGAGCTAGCCCAAGTAATAGACGTCGAGCACATTGCCGAGCACCTGTATACCAAAGGCCAGCCCGATCCAGACCTGCTTATTCGGACGTCCGGCGAGCAGCGCCTCAGTGGATTCATGCTGTGGCAGAGCGCGCACTCGGAATTCTACTTCTGCGAGGCGTACTGGCCTGATTTTCGGCAGGTCGACTTTCTTCGCGCGTTACGTTCCTACGCGCAGCGGGAACGTCGATTCGGTGGCTAGAAAATAATGTATTGATTCAATGTTCTATCGACCCGGCTTTCGCGAATCCCTCGCGACTCCTGGCTTCTGATGAGGGTTGCCTACCGCCGATCCAAGGCTAAAGACCTGGGATCTTCTCGGCTAGCGGCCCGAGGGTCGATAGGGTCTTACCGAGTTGCTCTTGAGCTGCCGCGACTGTCGCGTCTCCGGCTTCTTTCAGTCGATCCGTGCGTGCGGTGAAGTGGCTCTGCACCTCGGTTCCGCGTGATAGTGACAGAGAGAGCAATGCCCGCGTTAGCTCCTCGGTTGCCTCGCGCAGACCAAGAGCAGCCTCGGCGACCCGGATCGTGTCGCCGCGGGTCTCCACAATCCGCCATCCGCGATCCATTGCGAACTCGGTCAATCGCAAATCGGCATTGATTGCCACCGCGTTACCTACGGCTTGCATGAACGGGAGGTCGCTGATCGAGTCGCTGTACGCGAAGCTAGCCGCCAGGTTGTAGCCGCGTTCCTTGGCGAGTAGCTCGATCGCCTCGACCTTGCCCTCGCCGTAGCAAAACGGGCCCGCAAGTTTGCCGGTGTACATGCCGTCCTTTATCGCAGATCGGGTGCCAACGGCTCCCTCAAGTCCAAGGCGGTCCGCAAGCTGCTGAACGATTTCGATGGGGGACGCGGAGACGATAATCCTGTCTCGGCCCTCCGCCTTCATGAGGTCAAGTTCGGCCTGAGCCTCGGGCATAACCGTCTCGGCTAGGTGCGGGATGAACTCATCGCCAAGTCCAATCACGTCTTTCACGGGAACACCTTTGACAGCATCGAGGATTCGCTCACGCAGAGCAGCGGAGCGCTCGTCGGATGCTCCCCCGACGACGAAGATCACCGCGTTCACGACATCCTTAGCTAGTTGGCGTTTCGGTACAAAGCCGGCGCGGAAAGCAGCCAGCGCCAGGGGAAAGTTTGCCGAACCACGAATAAGCGTTCGATCCAAGTCGAAGAATGCAGCCGATGGTGTGTACTCAGTCTTCGTGGCAGCAGCGCTCTTCTGGGCGGGTCGTTCCTTCGTCGTTGCCTTTTTAGCCGCAGACTTTC
>JBLHZE010000176.1:0-4992 GCA_047631015.1 Actinomycetes bacterium | reverse complement strand
AAGAGCTCGCCGCGGTTGTCAATAATCCACTGCTGTCCGTTTTCGTACCACACGGTGAAATCAGCTGACTGGACGTTCAGCGGTGGCCCTTGGAGCCACGTCTGCATTTGGGCGACCCCTTGGACGAACTGCTGAGCCAGGGTCTCCCACTGCCCAGTCACTGAGGTCGTAATGAAAACCAAGATTCCGACGAACCCTCCGACGAACACCACCAGCCCCACAGCGACCGCGAGCGCCCGCGGTAGCGCCCGATTCACCAGCCCAACGAGCGGGCCGACGATGGCCGCCAAAATGAGCCCAATGAACAGGGCAACCACAACGAGTTGCAGTTGACCCAGCACGCTCAGGAGTACATATCCCAACAGGCCCACAGCAAGAATGCGCCATGAATAGGCAGCCGCCTGCGACAAACCGGGTGGCACTTTGCCACTATTAGGTGTAATTGGGCTCATCAGTGATGATCCTGCCACCCAATCCCGCGGAATGCCTTGACTACTTAACCATTCGCACGCGAGAGTTGGGGCAGTTAGGGGTTTTCGGTCGCGGTGTATTCCGAGACCGGTGGAACGATCGGAACAAATGTCACATCGAATGCACAGGTGAGATGTGGAGCGAGGCTTGCTCGACCGGGTACGAGAAGCCGCTCGAACAGGAAACCGATGCTCGACAAGCTTCGTAAATGGGGGATTTGTGCGTATCGAAGGCGGGGATAGCGATCCCCAAGGAAGAGACGAAACCATTCCCGACAGAGCATTGGGCGATCTCCAACGCGCCGTCGTCGCCACGGGAAATTCTCCGGGCAGCCAGCCGAGCAGCGACGTCGAGCCGCAGCAATCCCAGGGCGTTCGATTGCGCGACGAGGCGTTCATGGCACTACCGGATGCCGCACTTGTCGCGGACTCCGATCTGCTCATCCGCTTCGTCAACCCCGCAGCTGAACGGCTGTTTGGCATCAGCGCCGACGAGGCGATCGGCGCCCACATCGTGGGCCTGCTCGAGACTGAAGCGGACTCTCCACCGACGAACGACGAGATCACCTTAGGTATTCAGCGTGTCCTCGAAGGCATTTCCTGGTCTGGCCACATCAAACGGAAGAACGCTGAGGGGCAATGGCGTGACGTCGAAGCAATGGCTATCGCTATTTCCCCGACGCGAGGCACCCAGGGGCTGCTGTGCATCGCCCGCGACATCACTCCTATCCAACAAGCTGCCCGGGAGGCAAACGACCGGACGGAGTTTGCGGCCGCAGTCCTGGAGTCGCTCCCTGGAAGAACCTGTGTCATTGACGCGACCGGGCATGTCGTTGAGGTCAACCGAAAGTATCGCGATCAAGGTCCGACAGGCGCGGGCGTCAATACCGGACCGGGAATCGGCGACGACTACGTTGAGTGGCTGACCTCGACCGTTTCCCGCAGCGCAAGCTCAGAGCTACGTGAACTGCTCAACCGTGAACGAGCCGACTACCGAGCAGAGTTCGCGACCTCTCACCGGCGCAGACGAACGTGGACCGAAATGTTCGCGGTTCCACTCACCCGTCTACAGCCGGGTGCTGTCGTCACACATGGTGACATCACAACGCGTAAGAATGCCGAATCAGCCCTGGAAAAGCGCGCAACGCACGACCCCCTAACAGGTCTCCCTAACCGCGTCCTGCTCGCGGATCGTTTGGCTCACGGGCTGTCTCGCGCTACGCGGACACAGACACAAATTGGCCTTCTATTCTGCGATCTCGATGGCTTTCGTGAGGTGAACAATCAGCTCGGCCACCTCGCTGGGGACAAATTGTTGGTCACGATTGCCAAACGACTGCGGGCGGTCTGTCGCTCCTCCGACACCGTGGCCCGTGTCAGTGGCGACGAGTTCGTGATCGTCCTGGAGGACGTCGCGGGCCGCGAGGAGATCGAAGAAGTTGCCAGGCGCATTATCGAAGCCCTTGACGAACCGATCGAGCTTGAACACGGCACCGCACAGACTGGTACCAGCATTGGGCTGGTGATCTCCTCGGGAGTTCCGCGCGCCGGCGCCCGAACGGTTCAGAACCTTATCCGCGATGCCGACTCAGCAATGTATGCCGCGAAAGAAGCAGGCCGTGGGCGCTATGCCTGGTTCATCCCCGAAATGCGGGAACGGCCGCGCGAGCGCCCGACGTTCGTCCAGGCCATCGGGCGGCTCTTGAACAGGTAGCTACTCACCACGTAGCTTCGGGAATCACTGCGGGCCAACCTACCCGAAACTTAGCGAGGATATACCTGCATCGCCAGTCCCTCAGGGGGACGCAGGGTGACAGATGCCAGGGCAGTAATCGGCTTCGCTGGCGGCGGCCGTCGTAGGTCGAATCGAGCCGACACCATCGCGAGCACCACCACCGCCTCGGCCAGAGCGAACTCACGCCCAATGCACATCCTCGGCCCCGTTCCAAATGGGAGGTAGCCGAGCCGATTTCGGCTATTTCGACTGGTTGCACCCATGAAGCGCTGCGGATCAAAGCGATCTGGATCCTGCCAAGCGTCTGGATGCCTACCCAGAATCCACGGGCTCATAATGAGCAGTGAGCCGGCTGGTACGTGGACGCCGCCTAACTCGCGGTCGACCGTTGATGTTCTGGTGAGTACCCAGGCAGGCGGATACAGACGTAACGTCTCGTCCACCACGGCGCGCGTGAGGGGCAGCGATGAAATCGTGGTCATATTCCAGCGTGTACCTGGGGAAAGTGCGGCAACTTCCTTGTGGAGATCTGCCGCAACGTTCGGGTTCTCGGCTAGCAAGTACCACGCCCAGGTCAATGCGCTGGCAACTGTCTCGTGGCCAGCGACCAGAAAGGTCACGAGCTCGTCGCGCACTGCTTGGCGATCCAGCGAGCCATCGGGACGGCGCATGCCGGTCACGAGTAGTTCCAAGAACCGTGGGGTGCCAGACTCTTCATTTTTCTGTGGCGTCGCGGATTCACCCGGCCCTGCTACCTCCGGCGAGACCACAGCCCGGGGCTCCGCTCGATAGTTAGCGATGAGCGAGTCGACAGCCGCATCCAACGCAGCCTTTGCCCGCCGTAGCGCCCGATTACGGCCAGTGGGCACCCAAAGGGGCGGCGCCAGTGGGTTTCTGGCGCGAGCAACCACCTCATCGAGAGCGGTAATCGTGGCTTTGGTAAGACCACCGGCTGCCTGCCGCCAGTCGGAACCAAAGAGTGAGCTGGCGACCACCTGTAGCGAGATCTCCATCATGGCTTCATCGATATCGATCGCGCTGCCAACGGGTAGCTGATCCCAGCGATCTAGGAACACCTGAGTTGCCTGCGCAGTGTGAGCGCATACAGCGTCCAGCTCCTCGGTGTGGAATGCCGGTTGAACCACCCGGCGGTGCTCCCGCCACGGCGGATCGTCAGCGGTCAGTAGCCCATCACCAGTGAGGATCGCCAGGTTGTCGTATTGCAAAGTGCGCTTACTCTGAGTCGACACCGAATCCACGAGCACAGATCTCACGTCTGTCGGAGAGCTCAACAGATAGACCGCTGGGCGCGGGATCGGGAACTGGACGACATCCCCAAATTGGGACCAGATCTGCTCAAGGAAGGCAGCCGGATTCCGTCGAATTGATCCAAAGGAACCCACCATCTGTCGACCTCGTGGACCAGGCGCCGTGATCGGATAGCGCCAAGAGTTCCCCCTCGGAGTCTTGCGCTGTGTGTAGTTCACCGGCAATAGAGTACGCAACCCAAGCATTAGTGCCCGTGGGATAGCACAATCTAAGTTGTGTCTGGTTTCAGTGCGCGGGTCGCCCATTCGACGATCGAAGCCGATATCTCTGCTCTCCGATGGTATTCAGCGCTACGCCGGGCCGCCGTCGTCATTGGAATCCTTGTCCTGGGAAGCGCAGCTTTCGGCGTTTCCTCCGGAGTTAACGCTGCGACCTCCGCGCTGCTTATTGGGCTCCTGGACAAAGGACTTTCGCCGCGCGCAACGTGGCGAACAATGGCCGCAGCCACCGTCTTCCTCTGCCTGATCACGATGTTCGCCTCGTTCGCCTCCGAGCTGGCGGGGTCTTGGGTAGTGAAAGTGTCCGATCAAGTTCTCAATCCGGTCATGATTATTGCTCTTGTCCTTCTTGCCTTCTGCGCGGGTGTTAGCCCCGCGGTTGACCCTCGCGCAACCGCGATTTTGATTTACGGCGCAGTCACGATCGCCTTCCACCTCACCTCACCCCTGAAAGTTGAGCAAATCTGGGGAGTCACGGCGCTGGTCTTCGTTGCCGGGGGCCTTCAGACCATATTTGCTTTACTTGCGACTCCCGTGATTGGCGACCTGCCAGAGCGACGGCGGCTCGCAGCAGCAATGCGGGCCGTCGCTGCGCAGTGCGCCGCCGTCGGACGCGGAGATCCCAGCGATCTGTCGTATGGCGTTACTGCGTCAAAGCAGCTTGGCTCTGCCGAGGACACAATTCGAAAAGGGGACCTAGCGACCAACCGTCGAGCTCGCTACTCAATTCTCCTAGCCAACGTCGACATTATTCGCCTTGAGGCGCGCGCTTACTCAACCCGCACTCACCTGGGGCTCCCGCGTCCCCCGAACCACACAACGGCGATGGTGTTTCACCAAGTGTCGGAGATCCTCACCATTTCCTCCGCGCTCTTTTTAAAGCCACGAAGTGAGCAGATCGTCACCGACCTCAACGAGAAGGTTCACCGTCTACGTGATGCTTACCGTGGCCGATCAACCACGAAAATCGCCGCAGCAACTCTTGAAGCCACGTACGCACTTCCGAAAGATCTAAGTGAAATCGTTGACGATCACTACGTGCGTCGCGAACATCAGCAGCCCAGCAGGACACTACGGCGACGGCTCGCGACTGCCTTGAGCCCGGGTTCGATGTCACTTAAGTACGGCCTCCGGATGGCAACAGGAGTGGTCGTGGCGCAAGGGATCGCAATCGCCCTCCAATTGCCTTATAGCTACTGGGTGGCGATCACCGCGATGATGCTTCTACGGCCGGACGGCG
>JBLHZE010000175.1:0-5014 GCA_047631015.1 Actinomycetes bacterium | reverse complement strand
TGGACGATGACATTGTCGTCGTCACAAAACCAGTTGGGGTGGCCGCGCACGCCAGCCCTGGCTGGGTCGGCCCAACCGTGACTGCTGGTCTGCCCGCAATCGGGATCTCTCTTGCTGATTCTGGGCCGGACGAGCGGAAAGGAATCGTTCATCGGCTCGACGTTGGGACGAGCGGACTGATGGTCCTTGCGAGAACACCGATGGCCTATACCTCGCTGAAGGATCAGTTCAAACAACGCGAGGTGACGAAGACCTACCATGCGCTTGTGCAGGGACATCCTGATCCGAGCACCGGGACGATCAACGCGCCGATCGGCAGACATCCAGCCCATGACTACCGGTTCGCGGTTGTTAGTGATGGCAAGCCGAGTGTCACGCATTATCGGACCCTGGAGGCGTTCCCGTACGCATCGCTGTTGGAGATCGGGCTTGAGACCGGTAGGACGCACCAGATTCGTGTGCATATGTCGGGCCTGCGCCACCCTTGCTGCGGCGATATCACATACGGGGCTGACCCCGCCCTCGCTGCCCGACTTGGCTTATCACGACAGTGGCTCCACGCGGTGAAGCTGACGATCACTCATCCGCGCACAGGCGAGCGCGTCACATTTGACTCTCCCTACCCAGCCGACCTGGAAGCGGCCCTCGAGGTTTTGGCCGAGTAAGTGCGCGACAGGCCAATTAGTTGCTGGCGAGCCTCACCTGCCGACCAGGCGTTAAAGCCCGAGTTCTCGACCGATGAGTTCTTTCATGATCTCGTTTGATCCTGCCCAGATCTTAGTGACGCGAGCATCCTGCCAAGCACGGGCAATCCGGTACTCGTTCATGTAGCCGTAACCGCCGAAGATCTGCAGGCAGGCATCAATCACGTCATTCTGGATTTGCGAGGTCCACCACTTAGCCTTCGCCGCGTCGGTAGCCGAGAAATCGCCGTTAATCTTCGCCATCACACACTCGTCCATGTAGGCCTGGGTGACGTCGAGTTTCGTCGCCTGCTCTGCGAGCACGAATTTGAGATGCTGGAACGAGCCGATCGGTTTGCCGAATGCCTGTCGTTCCTTCGCGTACTCAAGGGTCTCGAGGAAGGCTTGTTTAGCATGGGCGAGGTTGCTGATCGCGCAGCCGATCCGTTCTTGGGGTAGGCGTTCCATCATGTAAATAAAGCCCGAGCCGACCTCACCTAGCAGGTTCTCGGCGGGGACGTGGACATCGTTAAAGAACAGTTCGGCGGTATCCGCCTCGTGCTGACCGGCCTTGTCGAGTTTACGGCCTCGTTCAAATCCCGGCATTCCTTCCTCGATGACGAAGAGGGAGATTCCACGGGCACCTTTCTCCTGGCTGGTCCGCGCGGCAACGACGAGGATATCTGCGGTGTAGCCATTCGTGATAAAGGTCTTTGAACCGTTGATCAACCAACCGTCACCGTCGGGAACGGCAGTGGTCTTCAGAGCCGCAAGATCGGTGCCTCCGCCGGCTTCAGTCATTCCGATCCCGGCTGTCTTAAGCCCCGCGCAGAAGTCCGGCAGAAGTCGAGTCTTCAGCTCTTCGGTACCCAATTCAACGAGGTACGGCGCGACGATATCGGCATGGATCTGCAGGCTCGAGTTGAACCCAACGCTGACCTTAGACATCTCTTCGGTGGCGATAGTGTTGAACCGATAATCCTGCGCAAGGCTACCGCCGTACTCCTCGGGAACCTCGAGGCCCAGAAAACCCTGCTTGCCCGCTTCTTCCCATGCCGCCCGGTCGATGAGCCGATCGTCGATATAGCGCTCTAGTTGCGGTGTGATGGATCGCTCCAGGTATGTCGCCACTGCCGCCCGGAACTCCTTGTGTTCGGGTTCGAAGATCGTGCGGTCCATTCGGTGACACCTTTCCTCGGGTGAGCTCACTGGTCAGAACCTTAGGATACGGGCTCGCTGGAGTTCAATTGCGCGAGCCACTCCCCTGATGTCGGTATCGGCAGTTAGGCTCGCTAAGTGGCAAATGCAGATCAGTTCGTGCACCTGCACGTTCACACCGAGTATTCGATGCTCGACGGTGCTGCACGCCTCGACGATCTGTTCGACGAGGCAGCCCGACTAGGAATGCCAGCCCTGGCCATCACTGACCACGGCAACCTGTTTGGTGCCTACGACTTCTGGAAGCGCGGTAATGCGGCCGGAGTCAAGCCCATCATCGGGATGGAGGGCTACTACGCCCCGCAAGGACGGCGGGAACAGTCGCCGTTCGACTTCGGCGCTGGCTTCGATGAGGGCACGAACGAATCCGGTGAACCCAGTGCGCGGGGTCGCCATGCCTACACCCATATGACGGTGCTAGCCGAGACAACCGCCGGAATGCATAACCTGTTTCGACTTTCCTCGCTGGCGAGTATGGAGGGCTACTACCGGCACCCGCGATTTGACCGCGAGCTGCTCCAGACCTACGGCAAGGGAATTATTGCTACCACGGGTTGCCCCTCCGGTGAGGTGAACAGATGGCTACAAGCAGGTAACTACGACAAAGCGTTAGCGACTGCGGCGGATTACCAGGACATCCTCGGAAAAGAGAATCTCTACTGCGAGCTGATGGATCACGGGATTCCCATCGAGCGCTCATATCGCGAGAACCTGCTCAAGATCGCGCGGACGCTAGATATGCCGTTGCTGGCAACCAACGACTTGCACTATGTCCGCCAGCAGGATGCGTCAGCCCACGATGTCTTGCTGTGTATTGGCACGCGTTCAATGATTGACGATCCTAAGCGGTTCAAGTTCACTGGCGATCAGTTCTACCTCAAACCATCAGCTGAGATGCGCGCGCTTTGGTCTGAGTTGCCCGAGGCATGTGACAACACCCTCGCTATTGCCGAGCGCTGCAACGTCGAGTTCAACGACGACGCAAACCTCATGCCGCAGTTTGAGGTGCCACCGGGAGAATCGGAGGACTCCTGGCTCGTCAAAGAGGTCGAACGAGGGCTGGCGAACCGCTTCAACGGCAGTGTCCCGGAGCCGCACCGCAAACAGGCGGAATATGAAGTTGACGTCATGTGCAAGATGGGCTTTCCGGGCTACTTCCTCGTCACCGCCGACCTCGTCAAGTACGCAAAAGATAGCGGTATCCGGGTGGGTCCCGGGCGTGGCTCAGCGGCAGGGTCCATCGTCGCGTGGGCACTGGGAATCACCGAACTCGATCCGATCAAACATGGGCTACTTTTCGAACGTTTCCTCAACCCGGAACGCGTCTCAATGCCCGATATCGATATGGACTTCGATGAGCGTCGCCGCGGGGATATGATCCGCTACGCCACCGAGAAGTACGGCACGGAACGAGTCGCTCAGATCGTCACCTACGGGTCGATTAAGGCCAAGGCAGCGATCAAGGACTCTGCCCGCGCATTGGGTATGCCCTACGCGGTGGGTGACCGGATCACCAAGGCAATGCCGCCCTCAGTTATGGGCAAAGACGTTTCGCTGGGCGGAATCTTCGATTCCCGACACCCTCGCTACTCCGATGCAGGGGAGTTCCGTGCGCTGTACGACTCCGAGCCAGAGGTCGCGAAGGTCGTTGATACCGCCAAGGGTCTTGAAGGCCTGAAGCGCCAACCGGGAGTCCACGCAGCCGGGGTAATCCTGAGTCGTGAGCCGCTCCTTGATGTTGTACCGCTGTGGATGCGTCAGCAAGACGGTTCGGTCATCACACAATTCGATATGGGCGTGTGCGAGAAGCTCGGCCTGCTGAAGATGGATTTCCTTGGTCTTCGGAACCTGACCGTTATCGATGACTGCCTCAAGGCGATCGAGTTGAATTACGGGACGAAGATCATTCCCGAGGACCTGGAGCTCGACGATGGACCCGCTTATGACCTGATGGCTAGTGGGGACACCCTCGGGGTATTCCAGCTCGACGGTGGCCCGATGCGCTCGCTGCTGAAGTCAATGGTGCCCGACAGCTTCCAGGACATCTCCGCTGTCCTGGCGCTGTACCGACCAGGCCCAATGGGCGCGAATGCGCACAACGACTATGCCGACCGCAAGAACGGGCGCAAGCCGGTTGTCGCCATCCACCCAGAACTAGCCGATGCGCTCTCGGAGATCCTTGGCGATACCTACGGGCTGATCGTCTACCAAGAGCAAGTCATGGCAATCGCCCAGCAGTTGGCCGGGTACTCGCTAGGCAACGCCGACCTCCTGCGTCGGGCGATGGGTAAAAAGAAGAAGGAGATTCTCGACAAGGAGTACGTGCCATTCCGCGATGGCATGTTGGCCAATGGGTATTCCGAGGCGGCCGTGGAGACGCTCTGGGAAATCCTCGTTCCGTTCTCGGACTATGCCTTCAACAAGGCACATACCGCCGGATACGGGCTGGTCTCGTATTGGACCGCCTATCTCAAAGCGAACTACCCGGCCGAGTACATGGCGGCGCTGCTCACAAGTGTCAAGGACGACAAAGACAAGAGCGCGATCTACCTCAATGAGTGCCGGCGCATGGGGAGCAAAGTCCTACCACCCGATGTGAACGAGTCGGACTCGAACTTCACTGCGATCGGAACCGATATCCGCTTCGGGCTCTCGGCCATCCGCAATGTGGGTGAGAACGTTGTCGAGTCCATCATTCAGTCGCGCATCCAAGAAGGCCGCTTTGAGGACTTCAATGACTTCCTCGGAAAGATTGATGTCGGCGCCTGCAATAAGCGAGTGGTCGAGTCGCTGATTAAGGCCGGGTCGTTCGACTCTCTGGGACATACTCGCCGCGGGCTATCGCAGATCCACGCCGAGGCCGTCGACGCAGTCCTCGAGACTAAACGAGCAGAGGCGATCGGCCAGTTCGATCTATTTGCCAGCGCTGACCCCGGTGACGGCAGCGACGCTGGTGGGTTGGATTTCGAACGTGTGGTTCCGCTCGGTGAATGGGATAAGACCACCTTGCTTGCGAACGAGCGCGAGATGCTGGGGCTGTACGTATCCGATCATCCGCTCAATGGCGTCGAGGCTACGTTGAAGGCAGCGACCGATTGCTCGATTGCCGCACT